>CAJXVJ010000047.1 GCA_913061105.1 uncultured Alcanivoracaceae bacterium
ATCTACACAGAGTAGATCGTCGGCAGCGTCAGATGTGTATAAGAGACAGACTAATGATATGTTATTTAAGCACGAGTACACCATGATCAATCTTTATAACGCTGAGAATTGTTGGTTACTTATGGGAAACAAACACAATTATGTGAGGATGCATATAATTTGTTTGACGACCCAATAATTATAATAAAACAAAACTAAAAACTGGGACAAAACTATGCAATTTAACAACACAATTTTATCAGCAATAATCAAGTCTACACTTGCTGTTTCAATCATTCTGCCCACTTATGTAACGGCACAAGATGATGATTCTCCTGTACTGGAAGAAGTGATAGTCACTGCACAACAAAGAGAACAAAGTTTAGCAGATGTACCTATTTCTGTGGCAGTCATTGATGGCGAATTATTAAAAGATCAAGCCATTGAGAAAATGGCAGATTTACAATTTTCAGTGCCTAATTTTACCATGGCAGAAAGTGGAATCGGTACCAATGTTTTTATCCGAGGCATTGGTTCTGGAAACAATCAAGGCTTCGAACAATCAGTTGGTGTCTATGTTGATGGCATCCACCATGGACGCGCACAGCAGGCGAGAGCACCATTTTTTGATTTACAAAGAGTGGAAGTTCTCAGAGGGCCACAATCTATATTGTTTGGTAAAAACAGTGTCGCTGGTGCACTAAACATGACAACAGCACGTCCAACAGATGAATTCGAAGGATTTGTTTCTTTAAATCATGGTTGGACATTCGGTGAAACTGAAGGCACAGTCATCTTATCTGGTCCAGGTTCTGATAGATTTCGATACAGAATTGCAGGAAGATACCATGAAATGGATGGTTTTATTGAAAATTTAACATTAGGTAGAGATGAACCTCAACAAGAGGATTATACTTTAAGGACCACGTTTGAATTTGATGTTAATGACAGTTTTATGGCGACATTAAAACTTGAATCCAGCCAATTTGATGTTGTGGGTAGAAACATTGAAATCAATGGAGAAGTACCTGCAGCTGCTGGACCATTTGCTGGGTTAACCTATTCGCAGATATTAGTGGGGGGATTGGGACAAGATCCTTCTGTGTTGAATAATACCATTGATGGTAAACGCCATTCTAATGGAGATTTCAGTAACAATGACCAATTTGAAGCGGTGTTAACCCTTGATTGGGATTTAGAAAATCATACGTTGCAATCCATCACAGGGATTTCTAATTTTGAATTTGATGACAATTGTGATTGTGATTTTACCGGGGCTGATATATTTACATTACCACTTCAAGAAAAGTATGATCAAATTTCTCAAGAAATTCGATTGACATCAAATGGTGGTGAAAATATTAATTACATCGTGGGTGCATACTACCAAACCAGTGATCATGATTACCGCGATGCACTTGTGTTAAACCCTACTTCAGTTTTGGTGCCCTTATTAAATGGGAATCCTGCCTTGCCACCAGGTGTCGTAGGTACTACATTGGCAGGTACGTCGGGACCGCGTGAAGCCCAAGTTGATGCTGATGTATTATCAGCTTTTGCCCAATTTGATTTTATTATTAATGACACCATGACATTACAGGTTGGTGGTAGATTGACTCATGAAAGTAAGGATGGCTATAAAAACATCACCATTACACAAGCGGATGGAAGTCCATTATCTCCAGAACAATTACTAGCTCCAGATTGGTATGGGTTGGTTTTTGATATAGGCTCATCTAATATAACAGGGTTAATCGATCCGACATTGGCAGATAGACTGGGTTCCCACCCTGTCACAGGCAGCCGTTCGGAAACAGAATTCACTCCCGATGTTAAATTGTACTGGGATGTATCGGATGAAACCATGTTATATGCCAGTGTTGTAAAAGGCAGTAAATCTGGTGGATTTGATTTTCGTGCCAATAATAAAGGTGCATCAGCCACATTAGAAGAAGGCTTTGAATTTGAAAATGAAACAGCCATAAGTTATGAATTTGGGGGAAAAATGCGCTTGGCTGACGGTGCGGCTGAATTGAATTTTTCTGCTTTCTTAACCCAATATAAAGATTTACAAGTTTCAATTTTCGATGGTACTTTGGGGTTTAATGTGGGCAATGCAGCCGAAGCAGATGTTAGTGGATTGGAGATAGATGGCAGGTGGCAAGCCACAAGAAGTTTGACTTTAGCGGGTTCTTTGGCACTGACTGATTTTGAGTTTAATGATTATACCAATGGCAGATGTAATTTTGGTCAAGCACCAAATGGCCCACAAGCAGACGATGGTTTTTGTGATTATTCTGGAGAAACCAATCAATTGGTCTCTGACTGGCAAGGCACATTTAGTGCCAACCACCTCCATAATCTATCATCAGGCATGGAACTTAATACATCATTCAACATGTTTTTCACCGATGATTACCATGCCTCGGCCAGTTTAGATCCAGCACTTATTCAAGACAGTTATGTTAATTTGAATTTACGCATAGGATTATCAAATCCAGACAGTGGTTGGGATGTGGCATTACTCGGTCAAAATTTAACTGATGAAGAAATCGTATTGTTTGGTGGCGATGCACCGCTTTCAGGATCAACATTTGGCGCCATTGCTAAATATAACTTCTTGGCAAAAGGTCGATCTTATGCCATTCAATTCAGTAAAGCCTTTTAATTTGCACTATTAATTTAATGAATAAAAGCCCTTGGTAAATAGTCATTATTTACCAAGGTCACATTAATAAAATACGCAACTCGATAGAGCGGAGTTGTTGATTTTAATCAAGCAATCACATAACAATTTTTAACAATATCACGTTGCAGCTGTTCATGATATACTTTGTCTTTGAGATTGTCTTTGACGGCTTCAATGTCTTCGTTGGCCAGCTTTTCTCTGCTGCTTAAATCCATGCTAAAACTTGTTTAACATCTAACTCATTTTAACAACCTGGTAAACTAGAAAGTTTCTTATTTCAGTAAGTAGATTCAATGATTCTTTGTTATTTATTAGGTCTATGGTGAAATGTTTTTTTCTTTTTATGTCTTTTGCTTTCTGATATAATCATTAAACTCCATAATTCAATGGAGTGTGGGTCTGTTGGACTCATGTTTGTTTGATTGAAGGGTTTGATGGCAGAAAAAAACAGTTCAGATGTAGAATCGGTAATGACCAATGATAAAGAATTGTCTACAGACGATTTGATCAATGCTGCCTATCCAGAACTTAAGCGCATGGCGCGACGCCAATTAAGAGGTGAGTCAGGTCAAGCATTTCAAACAACAGAATTGGTCAATGAAGCGGTGATACGTTGGTTAAAAGGCCATCAATCTGCCAATTCAAAACTGGCCTGGATGGCTATTATGGCCAAAGTTATGCGTAATGTTTTGGTGGACGAAGCCCGTTCCCGACATGCCCATAAACGTGGGAATAATCCACAAAAAATCACCATCAACATTAATAATCAATTTGCAGATGAGCCAAACAGTACCTTCGAGATTTTGGATTTGGAAGCTGCATTGATTCAGTTACATTCATTTGATGCAAGAAAAGCAGAAGTCATAGAGTGCCATTATTTTGGTGGTATGAAGGTTAAGGAAATGGCCAAGCATTTTGCTGTAGGTGAAGCCACTGTAAAACGAGACCTTATCACCGCGAGGGCTTGGATAGGAAGCCAAATCAAACCATGAACAATCAATCTTTTTCACTATTAGATGAGCATTTCCAGGCCATCATTCAATTGCCTGAAACACGCCGAGCAGAGGCGATTGCTGACTTTGAGCAAAAATATCCTGAGTTATTAAAAACATTACAAGACATGCTGAAGGTACACCTATCTGATAAAGATTCTTTGGAATCTGCAGTAGTTTCAGCCAGTCAAGTGTTTGAAGAAAAACCACCGGAACGCATAGGTCCTTGGCGCGTGTTGAATCTTTTGGGTCGTGGTGGCATGGGTGATGTGTATTTGGCACAAAGAGATGATGGCGAATATGAGCGTCAAGTCGCGATAAAACTTATGCGATCAGGTCAGAAGGATTTACGCCATCGCTTTGTTGAAGAGCGGCAAGTGTTGGCCAGTTTGCAGCATCCGAATATTGCCACATTGTTAGATGGAGGACAGTGGCAAATTGGTGACGAAACCATCCAGCCTTATCTGGTGATGGAATATGTTCAAGGAGAAGATATTTTAAGTTATGCAAATACACATGATTTGGATCAGTGCCAACGTTTAGATTTGTTTCTCGATTTGTGCGCTGCGGTTCAGTTTGCTCATCAACGTCTGATCGTGCACAGGGACATTAAACCAGCGAATGTATTGATTGATGATTCTGGGCAAGTGAAATTACTGGACTTTGGCATTGCAAAATGGATCGATGAAGACCAGGGTCATGCCAATACGGGTTCAATGACCAGTATCATGACGCCACAGTTTGCCTCTCCGGAACAATTAAACGGTGGCTTGCTAACCACTGCCACAGATGTGTATGCTTTGGGTGTGCTGCTTTATCATTTGCTCAGTGGGCAAGGCCCACATGATTTGAAAGATAAGTCTATTGGTGAAATAGCGAATTTATTGCAAAAAGAGCAACCAACGCCACTGAGTAGATTAACCAAAAACAATGATCCTGCCATCGATCCCATTTTATTCGCATGCTGTCAAGCTGATCCGACTGATAGGTACCAAAGTGTCAGCTTGTTAGCCCAGGATATTAAGCGATTTGTCAACCATGAACCCATCTTGATGAAGCCTCCTGGTTTTTGGCAATCTGTCAGGCTATTTTGTAAACGAAATACGACAGTGGTTGCTACAGCCGTTATCTTTACAGCTTTGGTGTCATTGTTATTGGGTTTTCATTTGTATCGATTAGACATTGAAAAAAAACGGGTATTGGCACAAGTTGAACGGTCTGATCGTGTTTCTCAATTCATGGTGAGTTTATTTGATCGTGCAAATCCCATGGTTGCACAAGGTCAAGCGATTGAACCAAAAGCATTATTAGATCAAGGATTGCAAGACATTGATTCAGAGCTGGCTGATGAACCTCTTTTACAAACACAACTCTATCAAACCATTGGCCGAGCTTACTTGAAACTAGGTAAATATACAGATGCCAAATCAGCCATAGAAAAGGCTTTGGCGCAACTAGATGTTGTGGATGATGCAGATGTGGAGAGACTTGCCAGTTTACATTTGTTATTGGCAGATACTACTTTCAATCTTGGCAATAAAGAGGACAGCAAAAAACATTCAACTCTAGCCAAAGATACAGTCATACAAAGGTTTGGGGAAAACCACAGAATGGTGGCTACGGCCTTAAATAACCTTGGAGTTATGGCTTGTAGAGAAAGTCAATTTGATGTGTGTTTATCAAATCATCAACAATCCCTGGCAATTCGTACCGCCTTGCATGGACCGGACCATGATCGCGTTGGTACCGCACACAATTATGTTGCCATGGCCTATGATCACCAAGGGTTATTTGATAAAGCCATTGAGCATTACCGTGAATCGTTGCGTATTCTCAAATTGAGCTTTGGTGAATTGCATCCAAAAGTCATTGATGGTCAGTCCAATTTAGCGGGTGGTTTGACGCAGGCAGGCCACACAGAAGAGGCTAAAATACTTTTAGACTCAGCAATCAAAGCAGCGCGACAAGTGCATGCTTCTGACAGTCCAGAATTGGCTGGCATACTATTGATGAAAGCCTTTCTTCACAATCAATTAGAGGAGTATGAACAAGCCTTGCCATTTTCTGAGGAAGTTTTGACCATTGAACGCAAGGCACGTGGTAATTCACATCCATATGTGGCTTATGACTTGAATCTGGTTGGTCGTGGTCAGTTGGGCATGGGACGCCTTGATGCCGCTGAAAAAAGCTTCAACGAAGCGGTGCAAATCATGCAGGCAGCCAGTGAAAAACCTGACTACGTTCTGATGACTGCGAAACAAGGTTTAGGTCGAGTCTATAACGCCAAAGGCCAGTTTGATAAAGCCCAAAAAATACTGAATGAAACCTGGGAAACACGAAAAACATTAGATGGTCCTGACAGCTGGGTAACGGTTTGGACACGCTATGATTTGGGTGTTGCGGCAAAAGGATTGGGTGATAAAGATGCTGCCAAAACACACTGGCAAGCCGTTTTAAATCATGCCACCAAGGCATTCCCACCGGGAGACACCAGAACAATTAAAACACAAGAAGCTTTGAATAATTTGTAATTAAATGATCCCAAAAGATGATGGTTGACGCCTCTATTAATAAGCCAATTAAAAGAAGCCGCTATGTCTATACTTAAAAAATTAAATTATTTTGTTCTGATCCTTTTGTTTGCCAGTGCAATACATGCTCAACCAACTCCATTAGTTGAACCAATGTTTGATGTGCCAAACCAGGCTAAATTTGTTGACTTGATTGGAAAGAATGCTAAAAGCGGCCGATCTGATACAGGTGATGCGATTTTCAAACCTGCTTCTTTAGAGGCCCTGTTAACCCACAAGGGTCAATTCGTTATAGGTTCAGAACCTGAAATCCTTGCTTTGAAAGAACCTATCACCTCTTTATTGTTGCATGTTAATTCTGTGAAAACTGATGTGGTGGTTGAAATGACAGCCTATCGTGGCGAACATGGATTGGGATCACAACTATTTGCCATGAATGACAAAGCACGATCTAATTCAGTAGAAGCCTCAGATGGTGTGATGGGTCTTCGATCACGTGAGCCATTTGATCGCATTGCGTTGCGCGTTGCACATGCACCAAAAGGAAAATCAGAAATTACACTTGATGTAGCGTGGGCTGAAATGGCTACACAATCTGAAAATCGTGGCAGTACTGGTAACGACATAGCAGTGCTCTGTCAAACGCCACTTGGCATCGCTCACAATATTTCATTTGGCGCTTCACTTGTCCCTGGGGCAGGAGTTCTTGCCCAAGGCACTGCTTATGCCACAAATTTGGCGTTGAAATGGTGTCTCACATATATTGAACCACCTGATAGTAGAACCATACGCGTTCCTCCGGGAGTCTGTGAGGTGGAATTCGAACAACCACACATGTCTTACGAATACGAAAATATTTTAGGTGTCAGTTTAGGAAGTAACACTAATTGGGGAGATTTAGGTTCGCCCACGGTTTATCATCATAATACCGAGGTCGATGTGGTGTTGCTTTATAACCAACCGACACCTGAAATTTCGCCAAGTCTGGACCTAGGTTTCTGGGCGGAATCAGGTTCATTAGAAGCCACTGACAGAATTTATGAAGATTGCCGTGACGATGGATCGGTTCGATTCAGTCAACTTGATGGTACAGGACCGAGGTACGAATGTCCCTATGCAGATGAACGAGTGTTGAGTTTTCCAATTGGTGATCGCCAGTTACGTTGGCGTGTCAATGCGCGAATGTCTGCACTTGACTTGTTCGCACCACTTATACCGGGCATTCCTCCGGGTGCAAAAGCACAACCGTGGAAGGGGCTTCTTATTAATGTGATCCGCGAGGCTATTTTAATCGCAAATGACACAGTCTTCTTCTCAGGTTGGAGGATTAACAATGCTCGAGACGTGTATCAATTTATTAGAGTATACGACGAAGTGCCTCCCGAAATCGATCCTCAACCTTTTGATTCAAACCGGATTCAAGCAACATTGGTCAATGGTAATATTCACGTACAAATTGAAGCGGACGAGCCGGGTGGCGTTTCGGCAAATAATTATCTCCGCATTTTAGAACAGATGTTTCAGGTTAGTGATGCCTGTGGTCGTGATACGACTTTCAGTGCCAGTTACCCTGAAGAAAATTTGCGACTATTTTGGCCTGTCTCTACCTCATCAATAGACCAGACATTTGAAATCACATGGACGGCAAAGGACCTTGGTCCAAACCTTGTTGGTGAACGAAATGAAACCATTGCAACGATGACTGTGGAAGTAGTCGATATCCGCCCACCTGCGATTGTTCCACCGCCAGACATCGTTGAAGTAGGAACAACTCAGGTGAATGACCTGGGTCAACCGTTGGTGTTTGATTTTGTTGATTTGAGTCCAGTCATTAGCAATGATGCTACCTTGCCGTTAACTACAGGCCTTCACCAAGTCACATGGACAGCCATTGATGCTTCTGGAAATAGCACAAGTGCAGTGCAAATTGTTAATATCAAAAACAGTAATAATGAACCAGCACCGATTCCGCAAGTCGGCGTGAATCGACAAGAAGCCGTGACCTTCGAACCAACAACCATTCGCCTTGAAGGCAATGATCCAGATAATGATCCTTTGCAATTTTATGTTGAGCAATATCCAGAAAACGGTTTCTTCGTAGCGCCATTGTATCCGTATTTTGTAGAAGACTTTCGTTTGCAGGCAGCACCAGGAGAAGCAGATGATCAAACCATTCGTGACACCTGCCAAAATGGACAAGGTTCTAGTCGTAATTTTGATTTGCCATTCCCATTGGGCGCCGTAAAGTTCGATGTGGGTGATAACGGCCGCAGTTATATGGTTGACAATGGACTGGTGAATTGTCAAGGGGGTACTCCAGAAGTATATAGTTTAGAGCAACGAGTTGTTCGATTTGGACCGTCGGGTGAAATTGAATTTTCCACAATGACAAATAATGATGATTTTGTTGATCTTCTTGTAGACGAATTTAACGATCGAATTATTGGAACTCGTGATCAAGGGGGAATAGATCGATCTGGTGTGACCATTTATGACCTTGAGCTTAATGAAATCAGTGATTTTAATTTGAGAAACCTGAATGAGCGTGCTCCTGATGGTTCGGATCAGAGTTGCACGGTCAACCTACCACACAACACCTGTGAGATTCCCAATGCCCTCAGTGCCGTTGTTGATGCCAATAACCTGCTTTATGTGATGCAAGAAAACGGTCGCATATATGTGCTAGAAGAGTCTGGTAATTTACCGCTGGTCGTTGGTGTGATAAGTGATGATGTAACTAATATTGCAGACACTGCGGTTGATGCGGGTGCATTGGCGTTAGATGGTGAGGGTAATTTATATGCGTCACGTAACAATCGAATTTACAAATATTCTCCCTCGTGGATCGACGACAACGGCATGGCACAGATGGGTTCGTTTGTGGGCTGGTTGGGTCGATGTGATACTGATTTAGCACTAGGTGATGAGGCGGTCTGTGATACCTTCAACAAACGCAGTGTGGGATACTCTTGTACCGATACCATCTGTGGGATTGAACCAATCATTAGCCAAGAAGAACGTGACTTCTGCGGCTACGACTTTACCAATAATGGTAACTTTGGTTGCCGACCTGGACAATTCCGAGGGTCAGAAGGCATTGATGTAGATCCACGTGGTACCCTGTATGTGGCCGATGTTGGAAATTCGCGTATTCAAAGATTTACTACTGATGGATTCTTCGCTGGCGAAGCCGAAAGCGAATGTGATGGCAGCTGTTTCGTCTTGGGTGATTTTGGTACACCACAGGATGTATCAGCTAATGCGGATCGCTTCTACATATTTGATCCAGACACTGATTTGCTACACATTTCCTTGTTAACACCATTTACAGACCAAGGCGCTGATTGGGCAGAGCTTGTCTATCAATCTAACAATGATTTCGCCTGTCAAGATAGCGCTAACTGCATTGACCAATTTGCATTCAGCGTCAGTGATGGAGTCAGAGATATTGAATCGGGTCAACCTGTCAGAAGCGCCACTGCTGATGTCGAAGTAGAAGTGTTGCGCAATTTCCGCCCACCAGTTGCCACACCAGGAATAGCAATCGTACTGGATGAAGACACGCCGACTGCCATTACGCTGGACGGATCAGATTTAGACACATTAGATAGCTTGAGTTTTTCTATTGCAACAAACCCCAAATATGGATCGGTACAGATATCAGGCAATCAAGCCACTTACACACCAAATCCAAATTTCTACAGCACATTAGAGGCCACAGAAACATTTTCCTTCATAGTTGGAGATGGTGTGCTTGTTTCTGATCCTGAAGTAGTGATCTTGACTGTGGCGGAAATAAACGATGCACCAATGGTCATGCCTCCAGATAATGCCACTGTTGGCGTTGGATTTGTTTATCGGTTAAATGCCGAGTTCAACGACCCAGATCCAGATGAACAGCATCGGCTGGTTGTGAATTGGGGCGATGGAACCATAGAAAATGAAACCACTGCGAATGGCGGCGGACCAGAGGTTGGACAATCTGGAAATGGGGCAGGCACAATTACAGGCCAGCACATTTATTCAACACCAGGAAATTATACCGTGGAATTGTGTCTTGTTGACCGAGTGGATGGAGATGATGGCAGCGAGACCACAACTCCAGAATCATTAACAGGTTGTGGTAGCTTTTCGGTAGATGCGATAGATGGTTTGGACGTGGTTATGTCTTCACAAGCACAAAGTGAACGAGCGCTACCCAATGAACTCATCAATGTACAGTTTAATGCGCTGAATAACCCGCCATCAGCAGGGCTTGCAAGCACAGCCACAGGTGTAGTTCTGAGTGTAGATTTACCTGAAGGATTAATACCCGGATCCATTTCAGTCAACGGTAACGGTTGTAGTCTTTCTGGTTTGCAGGTGACTTGTCATATCGGAACATTAAGCCCTGGTTTTTCCAGTCACGCAAGCATTACTGCTCGTGTTGATGCCAACGCCAGTGTTGGAACAGTTTTGGCTTTTTCTGCCCAGGCAACATTGGATCAAGTTGATGTCAATCCTAACAACGAGGTTGCCCATGTCTTTAATGTTGTTCCACTGGCTGATTTGTACGTTGACGCGGTAGAAGACGGCTTTTTGGATAAACCCGATATCAATCATGGTGATGGCATTTGCGAATCAGAAGACGGTGTCTGCACACTGCGTGCCGCCATAGATGAATCCAACGCCATGCCAGGTCAGCAGGTCATTTCACTGGGTAGCGGTGTTTACACGATTGAAGATTTTGTATCAATTGAGTCCACAGATGATCTAGTGCTAATAGGAAACGGTGCGTCACAAAGTATTATTGACGGCTTCAATGGCGGCAGTTATGTATTGATCATCAGTAATGATGCCACTTTGCGTATCGAGGACATAACAATCGCCCGTGGCCGAATACGTGCAAACGATGGAAACTTGGTCATGCGCCGCTCAAGAATCACTGGAGGCGTGGCTGATGGTGCTGTAGGCGGTGCAATTAATGCCGGCCAAATGATAGATATTCGCGATACACTGATTGATGGCAATCGCGCAGTCAGTGGTGGTGCAATCTGGTCCTGGCCCCAAGGATCCACCAATAGCATTTTAGAGAACGTAACCATCACCGGGAATCAGGGTGGCGGTTTGTATCTAGGTGCAGGAAGCTACACACTCAACCACGTCACAATTACTGGAAATTCAGGTGATACTGGAGGTGCCAGCGGTATCAGCGGAGGAGCGCTGACAGTGGCCAACTCAGCCACAGCCACAATCACTGGCTCTATATTGGCTGGCAACTACCAACCACCAGGACTACTAGAAGTACCATTTAACTGCGCAGTTGAAGGCACAGCTGTACTAACCTCCAATGGCAATAATATGTTAGGAGAATTAAACGGATGTAACCTAACAACACAGAATAGCGATATTCAAGTGGCCGACAATAAGACCAAACTCAGTCCACTTAAAGCTTCAGGAAATACAATACCCTATTTAGAACCTCGCTTAGATAGTCTTACCGTAGAAGCCATGTCTGGCGGAGGCTGTCCAGCCACGGATTCAAGAGGGCTGGCACGTCCACAAGACGGCGACGGAAATGGCATCGCAACTTGCGACATTGGTGCAGTAGAATACTATCCACCACAATTTCAAGCATCTCAAGCCACGGTAGATTTCGGCGACATTCCTGCAGGCACCATTTCCATGCCAAGGAGCATAACAATCACTAACACAGGTAATAAAAACATCACTATCGATGTCATCACTATTATTGGTCCAGATTCAGAATTGTTTGAGATACCTATTTTAGATGACGAATGTACAGGTGCAATATTGCCATCAAATGGTCAATGTCAATTCGAAATAGAATTCAGCCCAATTCAAGAAGGACTCTATCAGGCAGCAGTGAAAATAAGTGAAGCATCTCAAGCCTCAGATGTGATTGTAGAGTTATCAGGGAATAGTGGGATTATATTTTCTAATGGATTTGAATGATGATTGATATTTTTTGTTGAGAAAACTTACCACGCTGAAATTGTTACTTCAGCGTGGTACAGGAATGGAATTTAAATTTTTCACTATGGAGCTGATCCCTTCCTTTTCAATTATGGATTAATTGATTTAAATTTATAATACCATTCCTTCGGTTTTGGGCTTTCACGCAACACATTTTTCTTGTAAGGGAGAATGATTTCATGAAAAAATAGCGATCCGTCTGTTAACTTTCTGATACGTATACTTGATTGAGAATTGACAATCATTCCATCACTTGCGCCATGGTGGATATCTGTTGGGAACTCAATATAACCATCGATGCACTTGAATCCTGAATTCTTGGTGAGTTCAATCACATCAATCAATTTGCCAGATTCGTGCATAAATTTAAATATTAGCCGTTCTTCAGAGGGTTGTAATATTTCAAAAAATTGCTTGTTTTTAGGGATTTGTTCATCCAAGTCTACTTTAAAATCTTTTTCGGCATTTTTGTTTGTTACTGCTAAAACTTTAATGAAATCATATTCACGAGATTCTAAATCTTCGTACTTTCCATCAATTTTGCTAAAAGATTTGGATGATTCCTCAAATTTTCCATCAACAATAGGACAATTTCCAATATTGTTTGTACTCAAATCTGCTTCAAATTCTGCAGGAAGTATCAACTCAGGGGTTAACTCTTTTAACTGCACGACTTTGCAACTTGTAAGCGAAAACGCGAGGATTGTTACTAAATATAAAATCTTCATTAGTCTCATAATATCTCTCAAGTGATAGAATTTAGATTATGATAGTAGTTTTTATTTTCATTTTCAGCTAAACCCTACAAAGTACTAATTAACGAATCCTACCGTATAAATACTTAATACAATGACAAGATTCCATTTGGAATTTAACCAATTAATTACACATTTATTCTTGATAATAAAGATTGTGGCTTAAAATGGATTATGTTTTTTTGGAGAATACCAAGACACTTTTTTTATAACTATTTGTCTTACTGATACTTCAAAACATCTTTGACAATATCCCTGGGCAATTGCACATGGTAACCTTGGTTTTTTAAATTGGCTTTGACCTTTTCGATGTCTTCGTTGGCTAGTTTGGTTTTTTTAGATAAATCTAGTTCCAAGGCATGCGTATATTTACCAATGAGCTTGAGTAATTCTTCAGGCAAGTCTTCAATTTTTTTATCTTCTGCCAAGTAAACATACAAACCAGTTTTTGTGTCATGTAAGCATGGAATAGAGTTTCATCATAGAATGGGCAAATATAGCCTAAAAAGAGCTATTTTTTGGTTATTTTACGGTGATAGTATCATCATGAAAAATAGGAAATGTTCATTTTAGCGTTATTTTCAGGTAATAGAGTATCATCATGGCTGATTTTAGTTTAAGTTGTTGATATTAAATAATATTACTATTGTTTTATAGCTCTAATATACGAAAAACTACAGAAAAATAGTTATAATCATCCCTGAATCTAGTATAAATAAAGGTATTGTTGGTGTTTTAAAACACTAAATATTATCATGGTATAAAAATTACAGATCAGTAATTTATTTTGACGACATATAATAATCCACTTATTTAAAACTTTTATTACATACCGAGTTCAAAAGATGACGGGGAGTAGACTAGTAAACGATCACAGTTTTAATTGTGATAATTTAAAAGGCATGACAGTTGAAAGGTTCTTTGCATTCTATGAAGAAGGCAATCTTGAAAACATCTACATGATTGTATTGAAGTTGCAAGAAAAAGAATTATGGCAAAGATTTTTTCTAGATGCTGGGATAGGCTTTTGGGAAGAAGGAGATGAAGAGTCACTTACACAAGGTTTTGAAGATGACCCAGTTGTTGAGTTAGGTGATACTTACAAAATTACTAGTAAACTCGTACATTCCATTATTTGCACAGGATCTTATGATGAATTATCCCAAATGGATTTTAGAATAGGAGAACTTCATTTAAACTTTCAGTTTAAGGATGAAATGGATTGCGAATCCGATATTATATTAACCAGGTTATAATAAAACAAAATCAATAAGCACCGAAAAGGTGTTTTAAATAGAAGTGTTTTGATTCATTATTTTTAATTACTCTCATATTTTCAGGAGTGACAATGAGCGAGAAGTTTACTTATAATTTCCAGATGGCTGGATACCCATTTGATAAATACGATGAAATGGGCACTGTCGATTACAAAAAATTTGTACAGGAATTTCGTTCTTTTCCTTGGATGACTCAACTCGGGAAATCTAACGGTGGATCAGAAGCGACCATATCGGTAAAAAACTCCATCAATGGTACAGATTATTGGGTATCCATTATGGGTAGTCCGTCAGAATACACATATATTGTTGGTATTATATTTCCAAAAGAAGTAAAAACTTTGTTTGGTTTCGGTAAATCAAAAACTATTCGATGGCTAGAAATGTTCATAGCGTTGGATGGTAGTACTGTAGAGAGTACATTCGAAATATTCTTTGAAGGGAATATAGATAAATTAAAACAAGAGTTATCAGAACTCCAAAAGTTTGGTGAGATGGAAGCTCAGAACTAAAATGCAAAAAATAATTCGGAAATATGATAATAAATAGCTATGTTCCAGCAGATAATTATGTATCTTAGATTTGTTGTACCAGAAAATGATGAAGACTCAGGCCGCGAGATGGGTATATTTGTTGATGGTGGTATATTAAATGAAAGTGGACAGTTATATGACTACGAAATAAATATTCGCAAATCATTGATGCTTTGGTTTACAAACAATCTAAAGGTCCCAGATATACAAGCATTAGAAAGTAATCATTACTCTAACCCAAATGCGATTAGTTGGTTTAAATCAAGCGCAGTTACACACATTTCAAAAATGAGAGAGTATATTGAGATTTTAAAGGCCCATGATGTTCCTGTTAAACAATTGATTACAGATCGTCCAGGTAAAATATTATATGAAGACGAATTTCAAATTGCAGCCATACCATTTAAAGATACTTTTAAATAGAAAAGGTTTTGGATGAGTAACACACAATTAACAAAAGGAAAAAAGATAAATGAAAATAATTAATGCCTTTCTAGTGTTCGGTCTATTAATAAACTGTCAATCTATTGCAAGTGATATTGTCTTTAAAGATATTGATGGAAAAGTACTTAGTAAATCAGATTTAGTTGGATATTCTGGAACAGCCAAGTGGGAAGTAATATCAGAAAAAAGTGTTAATCAAGAAGCTATTGAATTACATAATAAAGGTCGTGAATATGGACAAAAAGGTGATTTTGAAAAGTCCTTAGAATTTCTTCGAAAAGCTAACAAATCAGACCCTCTTTGGGCTTATCCAGTTTATGATATGGCATTCACTTATTTGTTAATGGGAGAAAACTCAAAGGCACTAGAGTTATATAAACAAGTTGACTTGATGTCAACAAAAGGGTTTTTTACTACCAAAACAGCGATTTATACACTAGAAGGTGAGGCAAGCGGAATTTTTCCTGAAGGTTTATATTTAGGTTACGTAAGCCTTGAGTGGATGAAACCTTCTGAAAAAGCCGAAGCAGTTAGGAATTTAGTTAAAAATATTTCTAGTTATGCTCCTGGTTGGAAAGAAATTTCCTTACTGTCTGAAGATGATTCTTCATCTTTAACATCTATTGAAAAAGGTTTATCTGTAAACCCCGATAAAGAAACTTATGGAATATTAATGGTAAACAAAGCCTTAATTCTTAATCGACAAGATAAAAAAAATGAAGCTATTGAAATATTAGGGCAATTAGCATTAGATAATAACTCTACTCTTGCTTCTGAAAAGCTGGCTAAACAAACTCTTTCTTTTATATTAAAGGATGATCGTGAGTAAGAATATGGAAGGAAAACCACCACCTATGAATATTCCTCACATTTGGTGTGATTTTAATGCATGTGGATTCAGCGGAGACAGTGATGATAATTGCTATTATTCATTAGATAAAGAAACATTAAATGAATTAAACCCAACTGAAGGTGTAGTTGTTTTTATTTATGATGATGATTTATCAGACGATGGTCAGCCAGAGATATTTGGTTTTGTCGCTACTCTTGAAATAAACCCATTTGAATGTCCTAGCAAATGGCGTGCTCGACCAGATAAAGAAACTTGGTATAGAGGACCTTGTCCTTGGTAAAATAATAGGATTACGGCATCATATTTTCCTTAAGTACAACCTTATGCATTTATTAGTTTTTTTAATCATTTAGAACTCCAGTTTCTAGATAATTTTATATACTTCTTGTCAGACTTAAGTGTATTATCAACCTGTCTCTTATACACATCTGACGCTGCCGACGATCT
>CAJXVJ010000048.1 GCA_913061105.1 uncultured Alcanivoracaceae bacterium
TTTCTGCCTGTCTCGTGGGCTCGGAGATGTGTATAAGAGACAGGATATGAGGTAATTGTGGTCATTCAATATTTTTATTAATTTGTGACTATTTACCTATAGGTATTTATGTTGATGTTCTATAAAATAACACGGTTAAATTTAATGATAATAAATAGGATTTTATACAAAATGGCAAGAATAATTACTTTAATTTTTATAATGGCTTTGGTTTCATGCGGCGGTGCTAAGGATGATTCCAGTTCCAGCAAGCCTGGAGCATCTAAAAATATTGATAAAAACGCCGATAAAAAGTCCAAAGGTAAAAGAGGTGAAGGTAGAAAAGGCAAAGGAAATGGACGAAATAAAAGGAGCCAAGGTAAGCCAGGTGGAGATGAAGTTATCATTAATGTTGAAGCCGCTAAAGTCATTCAGGGAGATGCGATATCAGTATTTAGAACAACCACAATTTTAGAAGCAGACCTTGAATCTGCAGTTACATCAAAAGCAAGTGGGATTGTATTAAAAATCAATTTCGAAGTAGGAGATAACATTAAAGAAGGTGATGTGCTTGCTGTCTTAGAATCTGACCCTCAACAGTTGCGACTTGAAAGTGCCAATGCCAACTATCAAAAGAGTTTGCACAATTATGAAAGAGCCAAAGTCCTGTTAGCAAAAGGATTGGCAAATAAAGAGTCTGTTGATAACCTAAAGTTTGAAACTCAATCTTTAAAAACTAACTTAAGTCAAGCCAAATTAGATTTAGAATTTACTAAAATCACAGCACCCATTTCTGGTGTCGTCACTAAAAGGAATATTAAAAAAGGAAATTTAATTCAACTCAATACTCAAGTTTATGAGATAGTGGATTTTGACTCTCTACAAGCTGTTATTAACGTACCAGAAGACAAATGGAGCCTATTTAAAAGTGGTTTGGAAGTTAATTTTAGTTTTACCAGTTTAACCGATGTCATCAAAGGTTCAATCTTGCGTGTTGATCCAATAGTTGATAGTGCTACAGGAACTTTTAAAGTAGTGGTCGATATAGATGACTCCCAACAACAGAATTATAATTTACGACCAGGGCTTTTTGGCAAAACTGAAATAATACTTGATAAACGTGAAAACACATTACTCGTATCTAAAGATGCAGTAATCAGAGAAGATGAAACTTCCTATCTATATGAAGTTAATGATGATAATTCTCTCACCAAAAGAAATATTAGTATTGGATATGAAATGGATGATGAACTAGAAATACTTTCGGGTATTTCTTTAGGTAAACGAGTCGTCACAACAGGAAAAAATAATGTATCAGAAGAATCAACTGTTGAAGTTATAGAATATAATGATTAAATCATTGATTCATTTTGCCACCCAACGCAGGGTGACGGTTACGATGTTGGCATTTACTTTATTATTGTTTGGAAGTATCGCAATTAAAGAAATGTCGGTTACCTTATTACCAGATTTAGAATACCCTACCTTTACAATCAGAACCGAATACAAAAATGCGGGGCCAGAAGAAATAGAACTGCTCATTACCAAACCAGTTGAGGAAACAGCTGGTGTTGTGAAGGGGCTATCTCGTATCTATTCAGTTTCAAGTACAGGACGATCAGACGTTAAGTTGGAATTAAGTTGGGATGCAGATATCAAACAAGCGGCTTATGAAATTCGAGATAGGATTGATTCTGTTCGTTTGCCATTAGATGCAGAGCCTCCAGTTTTATTGCGTTTTAATCCATCAACTGCTCCAATCATGCAAGTGGTTTTAACATTGGATGAAGAAGAAGATAATTTAAACCAATTAAAAAAACTACGCACTTACACAGAACAGGTGTTTAAGAAAAAACTTGAACCAGTTGCAGGAGTTGCAGCGGTTAAAATTAGTGGTGGTTTAGAACAAGAAATCCACGTGGAGCCTGATCAATATAAGTTGGCGCAATTGGGAATAAGTATTAATGATTTATCTGGTCGATTAAGACAGGAAAATATCAATTTATCTGGCGGAGCCATTAAACAAGGAACACAACTCTATTTAGTCAGAACGGTTAACCAGTTTGAAGACTTAGAGTCCATTAGAGATATTGTTATAAATATCAAGGATGGAACACCTATTAGAATACGTGATGTTGCTAAGGTGAGTCTGAATCATAAAGACCGTGATTCTATCAATAGATTAGATGGTAAAGAAGCCATAGAAATTGCTATTTATAAGGAAGGAGATGCCAATACTGTTAAGGTGGCTGAGAATGTAAAAGAAGCTTTAAAGAGACTAGAGAAAGATTTACCTAAAGCCACTTCATTAAAAATAATTAATGACCAATCTATTTTTATATCCGATGCCATAGGCAATGTAGTCAATGCGGCAATTTTTGGTGGAATTCTTGCTATAATAGTTATTTATTTATTTTTACAAAACGCATTGCCGACGGTGGTTATCGCGACATTGATTCCTGTTTCAGTTGTAGCCGGATTCTTTTTTATGTACCGTGCAGGTGTATCATTTAATATTATGTCATTGGGTGGTATTGCATTGGCTATTGGCTTGCTGGTTGATAATGGAATTGTGGTGCTAGAAAACATTGCCGCAAAACGTAAAAAAGGATTAGATAAACTAGAGTCCGTCATACAAGGGACTCAAGAAGTGGGTAGTGCAATTGTGGCATCAACCATGACAACTGTGGCGGTATTTTTACCTTTAGTTTTTGTTCAAGGTATTGCGGGACAATTATTTAAAGACCAGGCATTAACGGTTACTTTTACTCTAGTTGTCTCCTTGTTTGTTGCCTTAACATTGGTGCCTATGTTAATGAGTTTAGGTAGTAAAAAACGATTTAATATGAAAATTGATGATCCTGAATATGTGCCTAAAACAAGAGTGGGTTCTGGTTTAAGAAAAGGCAGAAAGTTTGTATTAAATAATGTCATTGATTATATTGTTTTTGTTGTGAAGTCTGTTGTCGCTGGATTTGCTTGGCTATTCCATAAAATATTTTGGGCTCCATCTAAGATGATTCAAGGAACTTTTAGCGTGCTTTCGAAAGCCTATGATGTTTTATTGCCATGGAGTTTGAGACACAAATTATTGGTATTATCAGCAACAATCATTATCTTTGCTATGACCTTAATGATTATACCTAAATTGGGCATGAACTTAATCCCAGATTTAGATGCAAGTACAGTGAAAGTCAATTTTAAATTAGCTGAAGGAGAAGTCATTGAGAATACTGATAGCGTTATACAAAAACTCAGCCAACAGATTAACAATATAGAAAGCATTGATTTTGTCTATGGTATTGGTGGTCAAGGTGCAAAGTTAGATGTATCAGCATTATCAGCAGGTGAAAATTCAGGGCAATTGTTGGTTCGAACAAAAGCCAATAGCAATAAAGCTGAGATTGAACAACAAGTGCTGGAATTATTGAATGCAGAACCAGGTTTAAGTAGTGAATTACAAGCTGGTGAATTCTTTGAACTTAGTAATCCAATTGAAATTGAATTATCAGGCTTTGATTTAGAGTTACTTAAAAAAGAAGCGCGTAAAGTGCGAGATGCTTTATCTAAAAGTGAAAATTTGATTAATGTTGATGATGGGTTAGAACCAGGAAATCCAGAAATCCAAATCTATTTTGATCAGGAACGTATTGCTATGTTAGGTTTGACTAATAGGCAAGTAGCCAATGTTGTGGTTGATAAAGTGTTAGGTAAGTCTGAAACAACAGTCAATTGGCAAGATCAAAAAATTGAAATATTAATACGTAATCCCATTGATCAAAGAGATTCAATTCAATCTGTTTCACGTTTATTGATTAATCCTTTATCCAGTAATCCCATTACATTAGGCGATGTGGCTGATATTAAAATTTCACAAGGACCAGGAGAAATATTGCGTCGAAATCAAGACCGTGTCGTTGTCATTACGGCTGATCTCCTTGATATAGACTTATCTAATGCTATAGCATTAGTAGAAGAAATTGTTGCTAACACTAAAACCAATCCTTTGATAAACATTAAAGTAACCGGTCAAAATGAAGATTTAGAAGAATCCAATAACTCAATGATATTTGCCTTGGTTTTGGCGATATTTTTAGTTTATATGGTTTTAGCATCCCAGTTTGAATCATTTATACACCCGTTTGTTATATTGTTCTCTATACCGTTGGCAATGATTGGTGCTGTATGGGCCTTGTATTTAACAGGTACACAGATATCTGTTGTGGTGTTTATTGGATTGATCATGCTAGCGGGCATAGTTGTAAATAATGCTATTGTTTTAATAGATAGAATCAAACAATTACAAGCACAAGGAATCACCTTAAATGAATCAATAATTCGCGGCGGTAAAGCACGTTTGCGGCCAATTATTATGACGACATTAACGACAGTTTTAGGATTGTTGCCGATGGTTGTTACTTTATTTGGAGATCAATCTGCCGGTGCTGAAATACGCGCACCGATGGCGATCACGGTGATTGGTGGATTAATAGTATCTACTTTTTTAACCTTAATCATAGTGCCAATTGTTTATTCCTTATTTACTAAGGAGTCTCAACAGCCTATTGCTGAAAATGACAATATAACTGAAAAAAAATGACAACACTAACACTAAAATTAAGTGGTGAGATAGATGATTAATACCAACAAAGATGAATCTGTAAAAGAACAACCAAAAGGAGGTTTTAGTGCCATTGCAGAATTTTCCTTAACGCGGCCGATCACTATAACCATGATTTTTTTAAGCATGGTTGTGGTGGGTTTAATTTCATCGAAGTTGTTGCCCTTGGAAAAATGGCCTGAAGTTAATGCACCTTATGTGAGTGTCGATGTAGCCTATCCTTCATCAACTCCCAAGGAAGTTGAACAAAATATCACGCGGATTTTAGAAGAAGCTTTGGCAACCATTGGTGATATTGAATCCATAAATTCCCGATCAAATACTAGTGGTGCTAATGTCGGTATATTGTTTAAGTCCGATGCTGATATTGATGAAAAAACCATGCTCATCAAAGAACAAATTGATTTAGTGAAACCGTTATTGCCCAGTGATGTGCGTCGAATAGAGGTGGACAAGAGAGATATGGCTGGTGAGGCGATAATGAAAATCCGTATTACTGGAGATATGGATTTAGAAAACTCTTATGATTTAATTAATCGCTATCTAGTCCAACCAGTAGAAAGGGTGCCTGGTGTGGCTCTAGTTGAACTGCAAGGTATTGAACCTCGAGAGCTAAGAATAATTATCGACAATGATGCATTGAAACGCTATGGTATTGGATTTAATGAATTAACTACGATACTAAATAATACCAATTTTGCTATTGCATCTGGTAATTTTAAAACTGGAAATAATAACACAGCGAAACAATTACGCGTCGTGCCAAAAGGCCAGCTCAATGATTTAGAAGAATTAAAAAATATTGTACTGAATCAAGTGGGTATACGCTTGTCAGATGTAGCTCAAGTTGATTTAGTCAACGGTAACAGAAATTATGCCCGTCATTTAGATAGAAAATATTCAGTTGGTTTAGAAATTTCCAAAGAATCAACGGCTAATATGGTAGATGTAGCTGATCGGACCTTAGCAAAGATAGAAGAGATTTCAAAAACACCTCAAATGAACGGAATTAAACTTATTTTTCTAGAAAACCAAGCAGAAAGTGTCAAAAACTCTCTTTGGGAAGTCATTATGGCGGGTGTTATTGGTGCTTTTTTAAGTTTGTTTGTGTTATATATATTTACCCGTGATATAGCCACTACATTAATTGTCTCTTTATCAATTCCAATCTCTATCGTTATTACTCTTGGCGCCCTTTATTTTTTAGGCTTGTCATTGAATATCTTGTCCTTGATGGGTTTAATGCTAGCAATTGGTATGTTGGTAGATAATTCAGTTGTGATAAGTGAGAGTATTCTTAGTCAAAAAACTAGAAATAATGATATTGCTACATCAATTAAGATAGGTGTTTCAGAAGTCATGGTGCCTGTCATTGCTGGAACGGTGACTTCAATTTGCGTATTTCTACCCATTGTATTTGGTGCTGAAGATATGATTTCGTTATACATGATGCATGTGGCAGCTTCCATAGTATCAGCGCTAATTATATCTTTATTCCTCTCTATTACTGTTGTGCCCTTAATTCTTTCAAAGATAAAAAGTAAACCTCAAAAAACCCAAGATGGATGGTTTGATAAGCTCAAAGAAAAATATGCCAGTACTTTAAAATTTAGTTTAAATCACCGTTGGTTTACGGTTATGTTTCTTATTGTGATTGTCGGTATAGGTCTATTTGCACAGAGTCAAATGAAGCGTGAAGACGGGTTTGATCGCGGCGGAACACGTGTTATTTGGATGCGTTACAATATTGATGGATCCTTCAGCCTAGAAAGGATGAAGAGGGATATTGATAAAGTCGAAAATTACCTATATGACAATCAAGAAAAATTTGAATTTAGCTCTGTCTACACTTATTATAATGAAAATGGTAGGGCTACTACAGGAATCTACTTAATTGACGAAGAAGATGCTACAAAATCCATTGCAGATATAAAAGCAGCAATCATAAAAGATTTACCAAAGATTACCATTGGTACACCAGGCTTTAGAAGGAATAGAGGAGGTGGAGGCAGTGAATCAATTAGTATTTATTTACAAGGTGATTCTCAAGATGTTTTACAAGAATTACTGCCGTCTATTTTGTTAGATTTAAATCAAGTTGATGGCGTGTCTGGAGCCCAAGTAGAAAAGAGTAATGACAGAGAGGAATTACAAGTGATAGTTGATAGAGATAGGGCTGTTCGATTGGGATTAAATCCTACTACTGTTGCCCAAAGTGTCTCAACTGCTATGCGTGGTATGAATTTGCGTGAAATGGTAACTGAATCTGGTGAATTACCAGTGATCATGCGTTTTTATAAAATCGGTGAATTCAAGATGGAACAATTGAGCCAATTACCGATTAAAACCCAAAATGGTAATCAGGTCACACTGTCTACAATTGCAGAGATAAAAAACACAAATTCTCCACAAACTATTCGCCGATATGATCGCATGGGAGCTATTCAAATTGAAATAGATTTGGAAGAAGAAGTGAACCAAAATGAAATCAAAGAAAAATTTACAACCATTATGGATAGAGTCAATTATCCAAGTGGATATCGCTGGACATATGATAGAAACACCAGAAACAGGGGCATGCAAGGAGGTGACTTAGAAACTAAAACCATGATTTCAGTGATATTGATTTTTATAGTTATGGCTGCCTTATTTGAATCCATGTTGTTTCCATTATGTGTTGTTACTTCTATTGGTTTTTCATATTTAGGAGTGTTTATTTTCTTTGCTATAACCGGCACGCAATTTAATATGATGGCAGGTTTTGGTATGTTGATATTAATCGGAGTTGTGGTCAATAATGGTATTGTATTAATAGATCACATTAACCAATTACGCATAAAAGGCTTGCAACGTAGTCATGCTATTTTACAAGCGGGGAGGGATAGATTACGACCTATTTTAATGACCGTATTGACTACGGTTGTCGGGTTGATTCCTTTGGCTTTGAGTGCTTCATCGGTCGGCGGAAATGGTCCTGCCTACTTTCCAATGGCACGCGCAATAATTGGTGGATTAATTTTTTCTACGATTGTCAGTTTATTAGTTTTACCCAGTTTGTATTGTTGGTTGGATGATTTAAGGTCATGGACCAGTGATAGGGTGAAGACTAAAACAATGAACAAAAGATTAAGCAATAAAGCCGCCAGTGATGTGAGTACATCTTGAATATCTGAATGTTATTGTTTGAGTTAAAATAAAAGAAAGCACTGTGATAATCTTGATTAATTGAACAAAAGACATCATACTAATCTTCTTTAATACTATT
The DNA here is from genome assembly GCA_913061105.1 of uncultured Alcanivoracaceae bacterium. Taxonomy (GTDB): domain Bacteria; phylum Pseudomonadota; class Gammaproteobacteria; order Xanthomonadales; family Marinicellaceae; genus NORP309. Next base: position 7,866 of record CAJXVJ010000048.1, read on the forward strand.
CATTATAAATATGAGTTACCAAGCACTTGCCCGTCAATACAGACCCAAAAATTTTACCGAGTTAGTTGGGCAAGAACATGTATCCCAAGCATTAATCAATGGGTTAGAACAAGATAGAATCCACCATGCGTTTTTATTTACGGGAACACGTGGAGTGGGCAAAACCACAGTTGCCAGAATTTTGGCAAAATCCTTAAATTGCGAAACAGGAGTAACTGGCAATCCCTGTGGTGAATGTTCAGCCTGTACGCAAATAAATGAAGGCCGCTTTGTAGATTTGGTTGAGGTGGATGCAGCCTCAAGAACAGGTGTTGATGATACCCGTGAATTGTTAGAAAATGTACAATATGCTCCAACCAGTGGTCGTTACAAAATTTATTTAATCGATGAAGTACACATGTTTTCAAACAGCAGTTTTAATGCCTTGTTAAAAACATTGGAAGAGCCACCGCCTCATGTAAAGTTTTTGTTAGCGACAACAGAACCAAAAAAATTACCAGTCACTGTTCTGTCCCGTTGTTTGCAATTCAATTTAAAACGCTTAAGCTTGACTCAAATTAAAGACCATTTGATAAAATTATTGGGTTTTCAAAATGCCGAATTCGATAACACAGCAATAGACTTAATTGCCAGAGCAGCGGATGGATCTATGCGTGACGGCTTGAGTTTATTAGACCAATCTTTGGCCTTTGGTGCAGGCAAAGTTTTAGAACAAGACGTAAAGTTAATGTTAGGAACAATGGATCAAGAAAGTGTTGTTCATCTGTTGAATAACATTGTTGACAAAGACGCTGTAAAACTCAGTGCACAATTACAACAAATATTTTCAATGGCACCTGATTATTCTAGATTTTTAGATGAAATGGCGCTATTGTTACATGAAGTTTCTTTGTTTCAAATATTAAACAATTATGTTGATGGGTCGCAATTTGATCGTTCTGTTATAAAACAAATTGTCGAAAAAACATCGCCAGAAATGGTTCAATTGTATTATCAAATTATAATCAAAGGCCAAAATGATATTAAATTAGCGCCAGACAGTAAAACTGGTTTTGAAATGACGATTATTAGGTTGTTTGCTTTCAAAATTGGTAACCCACAGGCAACAACGACTATAAGTAATCATAGTGACACACAGTCACACAATCATACTACAATAAATAAACCTGCTTTAAAACCAACCAATCACAACAATACACAATCTTCAAATATACAAAAACAAAATTTTAAACCGGACTTAGTTGAAGAAAAACCAACTACGAATGTTTCTGGAACTGTAGAAAATAAAATTTACTCACTTAATGAAATAACGGTCAATAATTGGGATGATATATTTGCTCAATTGCCTTTAAAAGGCACTTCCAGAGAATTGGCCAGAAATGCACATATAATTAGCAATAACAATAATAAATTGGTACTTGCTATAGACAAACAAGCCCATGCATTTATGACAGAATCTGCACAAGAAAAATTTAAAACAGCCATTGAAAACATCTGCAAAGAACAAATCAATGTTGAGCTCGCACATGATGCAGTGGCTGCACAAACCATAGCTAAAACAGAACAAGATCACAGAGATACAAGTATCAAAGAAACAAGGCAAAAAGTTGACGAGCATCCGTTTATTCAACACATGCAAAATGATTTTGATGCACAAGTGATTCAAATTAAACAAGGCGAAAGCTTTTTAGAGGTAAACAATGAAAGGTAAACTAGGTGGCTTGATGCAACAAGCACAACAAATGCAAGAACAAATGCAAAAACAACAAGCAGAGATGGCTAATAAGATTATTGAAGGCCAAGCAGGAGCCGGTATTGTCAAAGTCACCATGAATGGTAAAAATCAACTTCAGTCATTAAACATTGATTATGAAATGTTAGATGGGGATATGGAGATGATGGAAGATTTAATTATTGCTGCTTTTAATGATGCACAAAATAAAATTGCTCAAGAACAACAAGGTTCACTTCAAGACATGATGGGTGGAATGCAATTGCCTCCTGATTTTAAAATGCCATTTTAATCCAATAGTTAAATGTCACTGTTATCACAATTGATGAATGCATTTCAAATTTTGCCTGGTGTTGGCCCAAAGTCAGCACAGAGAATTTGCTTTAATTTATTGCAAAAAAACAAAGATGGTGCGATAAAATTAGCGGATATTTTAAAACAAGCTTGTGAAAAAATTGGGGAATGCGAACGATGTCGCACTCTAACTGAAAATAAATTGTGCCGAATTTGTCTCAGTGATAAAAGAAATGCTGAACAGTTGTGTATAGTTGAAACTCCAGCTGATTTAATGCAAATTGAAGGAGCTACTGATTATTCGGGTACTTATTTCGTTTTACACGGACATTTAAGCCCTTTAGATGGTTTGGGTCCAAATGAATTAGGATTTCCAAAGTTAATCGATATTCTTTCTAATGAACCCATTAAAGAAGTTATATTGGCTACCAGCTCAACATTGGAAGGTCAAACCACAGCTCAATATATAGCACAATTATGCAGTAAAGCCGATATTAAAGCATCAGGATTAGCCCATGGTGTCCCATTGGGTGGCGAACTGGAATACGTCGATGCAAATACCATTGCGCATGCATTTGGTAGTCGGGAAACAATGTAGAGTAAATTATGACACAAGAACCAACCATATTTGATAAAATCATCAACAGAGAGATTCCAGCTGATATTGTATTTGAAAATGATAATGTTTTGGCATTTAAAGACATTAATCCACAAGCGCCAGTTCATGTTTTGTTTATTCCTAAAATTAGAATCAACACCATTAATGATATTCAAGACAATCAATCACAATTGATAGGTCAATTATTTTTAGCCGCCAGAGATTACGCCAAGCAAATTGGTGAAGATGAAAGTGGCTACCGCGTCGTCATGAACTGTAATGATAATGGACAACAAACCGTATATCACATTCATTTACACTTTTTGGCTGGACGTCAATTAAACTGGCCGCCAGGTTAGTATTTCATATCGATAATTATTCAAGATAATTGTATCATCCAAATAAGATGAATGTGCCTTGAATAGGCTAAGTCAAACCAAGTGAGTAGGCAATTTTTCTATTCATTCAATACACTCATGTATAAAATTTAATCTTCCTTACAATATCGAGATTAATGTAGAACCAAAATTTTCAATATTTTTATTAGATAAATCTTTGGGCAATTGATTTTCATTATATGAATTTAATAATTGATTTATGGCTTCCGACTAAGGTACTATATTTAGCAATGTGTACATTGTCTTTGGGGAGAAGAAACAATTATTATGCAAGATGGCCGTTATAAAGTTGTAATTATTGGATCTGGTCCAGCTGGTTTAAGCGCTGCTGGTCGTGCGGCTTTTTATGATAATAAAAGCCCGGATTCTCAGAAAACTCACCTACTATTAGAATCATTTAGTAGTCCTGCTAAAACTATTTATCAATACCAAAAAGGCAAGCATGTTATGGATGAGCCTGGTTTTTTGGCTTTACGAAGTCCAATGAGTTTTGTAGCAGGCAAAAGAGAAAATGTTTTAGATAATTGGCAACAAGGCATAAATAAAAATCAAATAAATATTCAATTCAATTCAGAAGTTGTAAAAATCAGTGGGGAATACCCACAATTTGTGATTCAACTTAAAAATGGTTCAAGCATTCAATCTGAAAATATTGTTCTAAGTATTGGTTTACAAGGTAACCCCAGAAAACTTGGACTTGAAAATGACGCCGAATCCAATTTTGTCAGATATACATTAGAAGATCCTGATGAATTTGAAGATAAAACAGTAGTCGTTATTGGTGCTGGTGATGCAGCGATTGAAAATGCACTTGGTTTGGCACGTAATAACAAAGTCCATATTGTTAATCGAAGGAATGAATTTAACCGTGCCAAAGAAGGCAATTTAAATGCTGTATTAACAGCAATTAACAATAAATCAAATCAATTTTATTGCCAATATAATACCAATGTTAAGGCGGTAAACTTACCAGATGAAAACAACGAAAACGGTTCGATTGTTCTAGATACCCCAGAAGGGGATTTAGAGATTGCATGTGATTGTATTATTGCACGATTGGGAGCCATAGCTCCGAGGAGATTTGTCGAATCTTGTGGTGTTAAATTTCCAAATGACAAGCCCACGTCAATTCCTGATTTAGATAATAACTATCAAAGCAATGTTAAAGGTTTGTATATTATTGGTGCTTTGGGTGGTTACCCATTAATCAAACAAGCCATGAATCAAGGCTATGAAGTCATTGAGTTTATAAATGGCAATGAAGTAAAACCTGCTGATCATCCATTACTCGAACAACAGTTTAAACTTTTGCCCTATGCAATGGATGCGCAAAAAGTATTGGATTTGTACCAGCAAAGAGTTCCCATGTTCAAGCGCATGAATGCATTGGCATTTAGGGAACTTATTATCGAAAGTAATATTGTTATTGCGTTAGATGCAGAGGCTTATCAAGAAACATCTATCACGCAAAAAACAGCATTAACATCAGGTTTTGATAAGTTGACAAACTTGATACGTTCTGGAGATTATATATTTAAACAAGGAAATTACAGCAATTCTTTTTATACCATTGTTGAAGGTTCTGTAGAATTAATTAAAGATGGAAACAAGAAATTCACCCTGAAAGCAGGGCAATTTTTTGGTGAAATGAGTTTGTTATCAGGTCGACCAAGACAAGCCAGTGCCATTGCCAGTGATGATTGTATTTTAATCGAGACGCCTAGAAAGATTATGGCAAAATTGATGAACTCTAATGACGAAGTGGCTGACGGCATTAATCGTGTGTTTATCATGAGAGCGTTACAAACTGCATTTAACCCAAAATTACCTCCCAAGGAAATGAATGCATTGGCTGGAACGATTGAATTGGTTGAGTTCAAAGCGAAGCAGGTTATTTATAATCAAAAAGAGATTGGTAATGAACTTTATCTCATTCGTTCTGGTACTGTTTCATTATCAAAAGGAACTGAAGGAAATAAATTGGTTACTTATCAATTACAATCGGGTGACCTGGTTGGTCAAATGGCTTTGATGGGCAACTCGACAAGACAGCATACCGCAGAAGCAGCAGTGCGTGTAGAAGCCCTCAAAATTAATAAACAACAGTTTCTAAAGTTGGTTCAATCTAACCCAAGCCAAATAAAAGTATTACAAGCACAACTTAGTCAGAAAATGAAAAAATCCAATTCAATTGGATCAGTGGTAGAAGCATCGAAAACCATTAAGTTTTTATTAGATGAAGGTTTGGGAGAAGCGACAAATGCGCTGATTATAAATGAAAACCTGTGCGTTAATTGTGATAATTGCGAAACAGCCTGTGCTGAAACACACGGTGGAATTTCTAGATTAGACCGTGAAACGGGGGCTTCATTCGATGGCTTACATGTGCCTATTTCATGCAGGCATTGTGAACAGCCCCATTGCATGAAAGACTGTCCTGCAGATGCCATTCACCGAGCAGAAAGCGGGGAAGTTTTTATTGATGACTCTTGTATTGGTTGCGGTAACTGCGAAACTAATTGTGTATATGATGTCATTAAAATGAGTTACACATTACCCAAAAAACCTGGATTGTTTTCATGGATGTTTCTTGGATTGGGCAATGGCCCAGGTGAAGACTTAGATGCCAAAATAAATCCAAAAGACAAAGAATTGGGCAAAAAAGCTGTCAAATGTGATGCATGTATGGATCAAAAAGGTGGTCCTGCTTGTGTTAGAGCTTGTCCTACTGGAGCAGCCATAAGAATTAGCCCGAATGATTTTGTTAACTTGGTAGATGGTACCTAATATGTTTCAAAGTATACTCAAATATAAAAAATACCGTTATCTTAAATTGTCATTGCTTTCAGTGCTTGCTAGTTATATTTTATATCTATCACAAGGATCTTCACAACCGGCCAATGGAGGCACATTGCAGGGCTATATTTTGGGTATATTTGCAACATTTCTTGTTTTGTTGTTGGCCAGTTTGGGAATTCGTAAAAGAAAATACTCTTCAAATTTAGGAAAACTACAAGGGTGGACATCTGCACACATATATTTAGGAACATCATTGTTGCTTATAGCCAGTTTTCATGCGGCATTTCAAGTGGGTTGGAATATTCATACATTGGCTTATGTATTATTGTTGGCTGTTATTTTTTCAGGATTTTATGGACTCTACACTTACTTACATTACCCAAGAGTATTGTCGATAAATAATACGGGTGGGACACAAAATACATGGTTAGAAGAAATGGGCGAGGTTGATGATAAAATCAAAGCCCAGGCCTCATCTTGTCAAATTGAAATGCGGTTATTTGTACTTAGCGCACTTAAGAATACAATATTAAGTGGTAATTTTTATCCACAGCTCAGGGGTAAAGATTTATCCAAAATAAGAGAACAATCAAATAAAAAATTGATTCCAAACAAAAATCAGCAAAGGATAATCGATGCCATTGCTACTGCTATTCCTCAAAGTATGAATCAAGCAGAATCTGGCGCTTTGAATCAATTGTTAACTTTGTTTTCAAGGCGACAAAGGTTATTAAAAATAATCAGAAGAAACTTACAAGTGCGCGCTTATCTAAAAGTATGGCTAATGTTTCACATTCCATTAACGGTGGCATTAATGGCTGCATTGATTGTACATATACTGGTTGTTTTTATTTATTGGTAATGGTGGAGATAAATTATTAAATGATATATTTGGTTAGAAAATCTGTATTAGGCAGTGGTGATGAACTTCAGGATTTAGATTTCGATGTTAATAGTTTAACATTGGGTTCGGGTGATGATTGCTCGGTTAATCTTGACCAACTATTTGAAGCCGTTATATCAATAAAAGCAATAAACGAGAATACAGCCAAATATGAATGTAATGAAAATATTTCTCTTATAGTAGATGGGTCAGAATCTAAAAAGGGGAAATTGATAAAAGGCAAAACATACCAATTGGGTGTCTATGACATTGAGATCATTAACACACCTGCAGGATTTGATTTCGCCATTAATATTATTCAATCCAAAAGAAAATCAATACACCCTAAGAAAAGATTTCATATTGATAGCAAGAAGAGTAAGTTTAGTGTAAGAAAAATATCTTACCTATTATTTTTTTTGATACTTTTGATATTTTTAATTGTGCCATATTTAGGCTTTCAAGATAAAAAAATATCACAAACCCTTGATAACTTCCACTTACCTGATGATTCTTTGTGGTCATCAGGGCCAATGGCAATGGCGCACAGAATTCCAGAAATTGGTGATGATTGTCAAGTATGTCATCTAAAGCCATTTGAAAAAGTACAAGACAAACAGTGCTTAGATTGTCATAAAAATTTAGGTGATCACGTATCTAATATTCATCCCGCAACCGACAAATTTAGTGAGTTTTTATGTGAAAATTGCCACAAAGAACACAACGAACCCACTCACTTAACCCGCACTGATAATAAATTATGTATTGACTGTCATAAAGAAATAGAAAGCTACAGTGGCGGTTCATTAGAAAACAACAAAGTACAGTCCGTAACTGGATATACTAAAATTGATCATCCTGATTTCCGCTTAAGTTTGATAGTGCCTGAACTAATCAATGGAAGTTATGAATGGAAAAAATCACGCCCTATGTTTAATCAAAGTAATTTACCAAAAGAAGAATCAAATTTAAAATTTTCGCATACTGTGCATCTTGACAAAGAAATGGTTCAAGATAAAATTTCAGGTGAACCACTGGTTTGCAAAAATTGCCATCAACTTAAAAGTGATGAAGAACACTTTGTACCAATCACCATGGATAAAGATTGCCGCAGTTGTCACCAACTGACTTTTGATGTTTATAATCCTGATTTAGAATTACCTCATGGTAATCTAAGAGCAGCAACAGTCATGTTGCAAGCACATTTCATTCGTGAATTTACTGATCCAATACTTAGAAAGAACAGATCTTCTAAGAAAATTCGGCGCATCCCAGGAAAACATACCAATGAAGCCGATTGTAGTGGAACTGGTTTAGATTGTGGAAGAGTTGAAGCCCTCAAGGAGGCAGAGTACCAATTTTCTAACAGTGGATGTGTTACATGTCATGAAGTCACAGACTATGAAAATGGTGATTTGTTAAGCCGTTGGGATGTAAAACCCATTAAAATTAATGAGGATTGGTATTCAAAAGCGACATTTGACCACGTAAGCCACCTCAGTGTTAAAGGACAGAATGAACAACAAATTTGCCTGAGTTGCCATAATGTAAAATTATCAGATACGTCTGCAGATATCGCCATGCCTCAAACTGATAAATGTTTAGAATGTCATGCTCAAAATGAACAACAAAGCGTAGAGTTAACTTGCACAAGATGTCACCAATTTCATTTCATTAAGGATGACGGTGAATAAAATGAAAACCAGAATTTACCTATTTAAACTGGGGGAATAATATGAAAACCACGATGAAAATATTATTACTAACTTCAATAATTATACCTGTCTCTTATACACATCTCCGAGCCCACGAGACAGGCAGAAATC
>CAJXVJ010000049.1 GCA_913061105.1 uncultured Alcanivoracaceae bacterium
TTTCTGCCTGTCTCGTGGGCTCGGAGATGTGTATAAGAGACAGCTGCAAAGGCTGGGATATCATCCAATCGCACGCCATTCCATTTAAAGGCATAATTATAATTTCCCCAATCAAAACCATCGTAATCGAGATTGGATTTCCAGTTCATCGCACCATTACTGCTGTTGTCTTCCCAAGCATATCTGTCTTGAATGGAAATCCAAAGATTGTTGTTAGATTGAAAGTTTTTTAGTAATTCAGTACCAGAACTCACACCACCACTCCAAGCTACTAATGTATTGTGCGCAAGTAAAACGCTATCGGTTCGGGTTCTTAGTTTTAATGAATCTTGGTTTGGTGCCGCTACTTGGTTATACAACACATACCAAGGGGCGCCATCCATGGGTTGAAAACTAATGCCATTATTCAGTGCATTAGAAATGCGGTTTCCCCAAATTCTGATGTTGTTGTGGCCATAATCTCCTTCAATGCCATCATCAGTGGTGTCAAATATATCATTGCCATAAATATCGACATTGCTATGAGGATAAGAAATGCCATCAGCAACCATTGATATTTTGTTATAAGCCACTGTATGACCTGAGGTGTGTTCTAACTCAATGCCTTCGCCAGAAAAATCTGAGCCATTATTAGGGTCATTGTCTCCAATGATGGTGTTGTCAGCTATGTACCAATTATCACCACCATGATTAAGATAGATACAGTAATGACAATTGTTGAAATTATTTCTGGTAAACACCACTCCTGTTGGCCCAGGTGATGTGGTGCGCACACCATAATCACCATTGCTTTGATTGTAATTAAAATTCAACTCATGAAACCAAACATAATCAGCTTCAGCTTGAATCCTTATGACATCTAAGACCACATCTCCATCACCAAATGATCTCCACACAATGGGATTGTTAATGGTGCCTGCTTTATTGAAATATATTTCACTGCCAGTGCCATAGTTGCCTGCATGCAACCAAAATGTATCGCCAGCTTGAGCCACGCTTTGTGCTTGAGTGATGCCATGAAAAGGATTGAGCTCAGAACCGTTGCCACTTCCATTGTCATCAGGAATCACATGATAGTTATTGCCACCGATAGGAAAACGTGGTGTGGATTTAGTTGAAATGGTTTCAACCAATGTTTCTGATCCACCATCTGGATCAACAAAAGACAGTTGCACTTGATACTCTGTTGCTTCATTAAGAAACAGGATACTGCCTGCTAACATATCATAGCTTTCAAAATCAACCCGAAATAAGTTTTGAGCAGGTAGCCAAGTATTAGAACCATTAATCCGATATTGAACACTGGCCGTAGCATTGTGGTTGCTGTCACCATTGAGTGGCCATTCAAATCCAATAGACTTAATGGTCGAATATTTGACAAGTGTGCCTGTGGTAGTTTGCGCGTTGGCAACACAACTGAATATTAAAATAATTAAGAATACTGTGTGAAATATGGAAAAGTGGTTTTTGTTCATAATAAAAGATTATATACATGCCCAAATTATGAAAGTGTGATGAAATCGATGTATCTATTAACTCTCTCACTTGGCTTGTTATATTTGCAATCAGTCAAGCCCACTAATCGGTATTTCTATATTGGTTCAGTAGGATCTCCCATTTTAATGTAAGCTATAGTTACGTTTTGTTAATTGATTAATGTCTTCATGTCATGATTTTGTTTGATTGTACGTATTAATTATTGAAACTTACAATATAAAAGGAAAAGCACATGAACATTAAACAAATTATTTTAGTAATTTTAACAATATTTATAACTATTGTTTCAAAACCAACATACGCAGTGAGTTGTGGTGATTTCATAACTTCAGATACAACTTTAAGCGCAGATTTACATTGTACAACTGGATACTATGCCATTGAAATTGGAGCCAACAATGTCACATTGGATTTAAATGGTCACACCTTATCTGGCACAAATGATTTAGCTGGAGTCATCGTTTCTGGTCGTAAAAATGTTAAAGTCACAGGCAATGGTGGTGTTATCAAAGGATTTTGGGCTGGTATAAACACTTCTGATAGCGATTTTTTACAAGTAAATAGCACATTTTTTTATAATTTGGGAACAGGGCTTATCATTTCATCTGGCAATGAAGCCACGGTAAAGAATAATGATTTCATCAAGATTGCTGCTCAAGGAGTCTTTATTCGCAATGCAGTTGCAGGCAATCATGCCAATAAAAATACCATTATCAACAATGAGTTTTATAAAAGCGCTGTGGGCATTGAAGTATGTGGAGATGATAGCGATACAAACACCATTAAGGACAACCTTATTTGGCAGAGTAATTATTATGGTATTCATTTATCACGTAGCAATAATAACATCATCACCAATAATGAAATTATTGAAACCACAGAAACAGCAATACGATTAGACGATTCTTCTGAAAACCAAATTAATGGCAATTCATTAAGGGTTGGCAGAGTAGGTCTGGAAATATTGGCTGATGCTGGTTATGGATGTTTGATGACAGGACCAACCACCAGTACTCGAAATACATTTAATGGGAACCACACTTTTGATTTTCAAACTGGGCTAGTGATTGGCATTGGATCTACAACAACGCCACAAGTGTATAAAAACGATTTAAGATATAACAAATTATATGACAATATTTTAGGAATATTTTTCAATAATGATGCCCACTACAATAATGCTAAAAGCAATGCCTATACGGGAACCACAACTCCCATATCTGATTTGGGTGTCAGCAATGTTTATTAAAATAAATTAATCACAACAGGGCAACTAACTCAGTATAAAGATTAACTGGGTTAGTTGATGTTGTTTTAATTTATATTCTATTTCACACAGTCTTTATTAATCAGTCAAATATTGTTAAAACTTATGTCATTAATGCCTCTAAACTCAAATAAATCGATAGTTATGTTTTTTCTCTTAAATAGTGTTTAACAAGTTTAATAAATTAGTGGCTTGATTATTGTCAACATTCTTTAAAATGTGTTTGGATTTATTCTCTAAAGTAGTCGATGCATTATTAAATATTTCTAATCCAACTGAAGTAATTTTGACCAGACTGACCCTTGCATCCCTTTGGTTTATCTCTTTTGCAATAAGTCCAATTTTCTCCATTGGCATTAACATTCTAGTAATTCCAGAGGCTGTCCTCCCCAATGCTTCGGCAATGTCAATGCGACGAAGTGTATGATTAGGGGCATTTATCAGGTTTAACAATACCATGTATTCGGTTAATCCTATGCCATGAATGGCTCCCAAACTATTGTCTAATTGCTTAGATATAATATGGCTGTTAATCCAGAGGCTTTTGGTTATTTCTCCATAAATAGATTCTTTTTTCATTGATTTATACTTCATTAATACTTGAGTTGTACAGTATATTCAAAGTTTATTAACTGTCAACAATTAATGAAATAAATAAAGTAACTAACAATGAATTCTTTCATGCAAGCTCAATAGCTTTAATCTTTTAAAGCAAAATTTGAATTCAAAAATCCTGTTTTGAAATTTTTAAAGGGTTTGCTAGATAGGTAAAAACCCAAATGCTTTCTATTTTCGCATATCTTTAATGTACATCGCTGAGCCGTCTTTCCGCATTTCTATTGCAAACAACTCACTGTCTCTGGGATTTTTGATAATTATATTGTCTAAAATAATTATCAAATTTAATTCATCAATTCTTAATAAGTTTGCCATCTAATATTCACACTACTGACATTGAGCTGAAACATACACTGACTAGAATCATCATTTTTTATTGAGAAGTTTTATGTTTAAGAAATTAAGTTTATTATGTGCAATGCTTCAAATTGGAACAATCCAAGCAGAAGTAAGTCTTTCGAAAATCGGTACCTATACAACAAATCTAGGTGAAGGATCGGCTGAAATTTCATCATATGACACTGCCAGTCAAAGGCTATTTGTTATCAATTCTTCATTTGGTTCTTTTTCAATTGTTGATTTTAGTAACCCATCACTGCCTAGCTTAATATCAAACATTGATGTCACTGCTATTGGGCCCGATGTGACCAGTATTGCTGTATTTGATGGTTTGGTAGCTGTTTCCATTCCTGCAACCATTGTTACCGATGATGGAAAAGTGGCTTTTTACGACATTAATGGCACGTTATTAAATCAAGTGACAGTTGGCGCTCTACCGGATATGATCACATTTAACCACCAAGGCAATAAGGTTTTAGTTGCCAATGAAGCAGAAGCAGATGAAGGCATCGATCCAGATAGTTCGGTATCTATTATTGAATTAGACAATGGAGTAATTAATGCCACTGTAAATCACCTGAATTTTAATGACTTTAATGTGGGAGAAATAAGGGCCAATGAATTGCCAAATGATGTGATCATTTTCCCAACCAAGAGTGTCAGTCAAGACTTAGAGCCAGAATACATATCTGTTCTATCAGATGACAGTAAAGCTTATGTTACTTTACAAGAAAATAATGCTGTGGCTGTAATTGATATTGAAAATCAGTCTATTGAATCTATTCATGCATTAGGATTTAAAGATCACAGCCTAAAAGGCAATGAATTAGATCCAAGTAATCAAGACAGTTTAAATGGTGAATGCAGTATACAAATTGCCAATTGGCCAATATTTGGTATGTATCAACCCGATTCTATCGCTACTTATACACAGAATAAAATCAACTATTATTTAACTGCAAATGAAGGCGAAGCCAGAAGTGAAGATGAAAGGGTTAAAGATATAATACTAGATACTTCTGCTTTTCCGAATGCAGATCAATTACAAGCCATTGATCAATTAGGTCGCTTAAAAGTCAGTACTGTATTAGGCGATGATAATGAAGACATGGATTTTGATAAACTTTATGCTTATGGAGCACGTTCATTTTCAATTTGGGATGCCCAAACTGGGGTTCAAGTTTTTGATAGTGGAAATCAATTTGAAACACAAATTTCAATACAAACTCCAGAAATATTTAATTCAAATGGCGGAACTATCGATTCTTTTGATAGTCGCAGCGATGATAAAGGTCCAGAACCTGAAGGCATAATTGTAGCAGAAATTGAATCTCAACATTATGCATTTATTGGTTTAGAGAGAGTAGGTGGTATTATGATTTATAATATTACAGACCCAGAGAATCCAGTATTTGTACGTTATCAACCTTCAACCGATGGTGACCAAGCACCTGAAGGACTGCTATTCATAAAAAGTACAGAAAACAGCACTAATGATAACCTATTATTAGTCAGCCATGAAGACACCGGAACCATTGCTATTTATGCAGTCATTAATACAATTTTCAAAAATGGATTTGAATAATAAACCAGCTCTCTATTTGCACAAGGATGTGCCTTTTTTTTTAGTTTATTCTATTTTGTGTAGCCATCAAATTCTATAATGAAACTAAGAAGGACACACATCCAATAAAACACTATTTGTGTGTGGCGTAATGCTTAGTTATAAATAAGGCAAATCAGTGAAAATTATTCAAGTTTCACTACAAACATCAATTTAAACTTCATAACTTATAATTCAGAGAAAAATCTAGTCAATATGCTTTGATTTTGACTAGATTAAATTCTTTTAAATATAATTGGAGGTGCAGTACATCAATTACAGGTGATTCAGGTTGGGTGTCATCTGTGGCCGCTACTTGAAAAAACATAGCGGCCAAAAACACCATTCATTTATGTTGCATTATTGCGTTTAAATCGGCGAACAATAGTTAATATCACCAATACAATGATAAGAATAATGACCAACAGTAAGAAATTCAGGTACCAAGAAATTGCTTGCACCTTACAAGACCAACACTGATTATGGTCGTCAATATTTGTGTTAACAACTTCAGGGTCAAACAATTTGCCTTCTACTTTCACTGGTGCAAATGTTCCCCCATCAGGATAGTTTACGGAAATGCCTACTTTTCCATCCTCCTTCGGTGTATGAGTAACTGTAAACTCGCCATTTTCATCTGTTGTGACGTCCAACCACTCAACTAAGCCTGAAGGGTAATGAATTTCAACTTCCATCTTTTCCCCTGCAGCTTTGGGGTGTGTGCTGCCTGTGACAACAACATTTCCATCCCGATTATAAACATTAACATCAATATCCACATCTAACGTTGGCATGACATTGTATGTAACTCCACCTATTGAAACCCGATAATCACCGGCATTAGCATAGGCATTTACATGCATTTGACGACGAATGGGTTTACCAGGAACTAATCGGCATCTCTTTTCAACCATAGCCGAAACTTGCGATGGATCTGTTTCTTGGCAGTCCCAACTGAAATAATCGATTCCACCATTACCATTAGGTTTTGGAGTTGGAACCACCGCCTCATCAATGTACATAACGCCTTTTGCAGTGGTTTTTGAGTTTGGAGCCATCACAATGTAAGGCGTATCCCACTCAAATGAAAAGCCAGGCAATAACCCAACCATTTCAAGATAGACTTCAAGCTCTTTGTCAAAAGGATTTGTTATATCTACGGACAATGGTTTTGGATGCCATGGGCTACCCGCCGTTGGACGAAAATCATTGATATTTTCTTGTGTTCCTTGATTTGTATAATCCACTTCGCCTAAAGCAGATGTCCATTTAAATATTTCGACCTTTATACACGTATGCCCTTTTTCCTTTGGATTCCAAGGTATACTAAAGATTGTTGAATCACCAGCAGGTACACTCAAGGCTTCAGAAAGATCAAGCTCTACCCATGAGCCACTGGCACCAACACCTCCTGGTGTATTGATTTTTACTTTTAGTTGAACGTCAGTGGCAATAACTGTACCGTTATTTGTTACTTTTACTCTTATCCAATTTAACGGCTTACCGTCGTTTGCATCCATGTCGTAGTTTTCATCCCAACGGGCAGGTTCACCGTTTCCATCAAGCGGAACATTCGATAGTTCAGCAGCTGTCTTATCGCCATTTTCTATCCAAATATCAGGGCTTTCCCATGGGGGTGTATTCCATGGTGTAATCGCAAGATCAAGAAAATCAGATTGTTCCCGAGATACTTCAACAATATAAGTCGGTTTGTTAACAAGTCCAACAGGACCTGGAATCTCATCGACAATATCAATATTTAAACCCGCATATGCCGGATAGGTGGACAATAGTTCTACATCATCAGTAGGCGTGCGATCAATAATAGGTCGAGCGGTACTGCTCACTAATGGTCGATCCGTTAAAGGGTGCACATAATTTCGGGTTGTAATGGTAAAATAGTCGAATACTTTTCCAGTTATTGTATCTGTTAAATTTACTCCTCCACGGTTTGGCTGAGATGGCTCCTGAGGAATGCTAGCATTGGAGGTTGCTGTTTGTTGACGATTTTGTAACAGCATGTAGTGATGTTCTGCGCCAGCCTCAAACCCAATGGGTAATTTCAATGCTTTTATGACCGCATCCACATCACCAGGGACTCCTACTAAGTTATCATCATAATCACTTTTTGAATAATCCAGAGGTGTAATGGCATATTTTCTGGTTTCTACTCCAGGTACATTAGGCATCGGAAAAGACTCAATGACATTTCCATTATCTGCAAGCCAATCACTGTCTTGGTGCTTTATCCATGCACCGGGTTGATTGAGTGCCGAACGGTGCATGATATCCCAGTCATCAGGGTAAACTAGGTTTGAGTCATAATTACCGGGTGAATTGTTATAGAGGTCCGGAAAACCAAAGTTATGTCCTGTTTCATGGGCCACTGTGCCCACACCAGTCTCTTCATAGATGTACCATGGGATTGATGAGTAAAAAGGTAACCACCATTGTCAATTCCAGCATCAATAAATCCGCCACTGGCACCTGCACGTTTACCCGTAATATCTAAGAACACAACAACATAGCTATTAAAGGGTTTATCTGGGGTACCGTCATAATCAATATTTTCTAAAAACGCCTCCGTTAAGTCGGCCTCATTGGCTTCACTAATTGCAATGTCTGCAATATCTTGCGACCCATAATTTTGAGTAAGTTCCGTCATCATAAAAGCCGAGATAGCTTGTCCAATCATTAATCGTCGATTGCCTCGAACGGTATCAGTTCCTGATTGTGTAACCAATCCATTAGTAATAACTGGCATTTCAATGCCCAACTCTTCGAGAGGAAATACATTAGAAGAAGATGAAACCAATATGGCCTCTACGGCATCTCCTGATTCTGTCGTTAAATCAAAGGTGACTTTATTGCCATTTGAAGTGACTTGGGCATTCGCAAGGTCTCCATTGTGCGCTAAAGCAAATGCATCGGCAGTCGCATAGTTTGTCCCAGCCGAAACAACCCAGGTAAAGGCTTGTGTTGTACCGTTTTCATGTAACACTAGAAGCGTTAGCTCACTATTATTTGGTACATTGACTGGCCATGTTCCATTGCGGCCTTCAAGCTCTACTCCAGCCTCATCGATATTGGCAGCATCTAATGCTAAAGCATCAAGTACATCAGTACTTGATGCATCCCAATCAATAACAGCGTAAGTGCCTTCACGAACAAGCCGTCTTTCAAGCCGTAACCTCAGCCTTGAACCATCGTTTAATGCTTCAATTCGAGTTGTGCCCAACTCTGAATTAACATGGTCTCTTAATTCTTGAGCTGTGGCAAATGGCCCATCGGCAACTTCAAAATCAATAGTATAAGTGGTGATATCAGAACCCGTAAAACGCACCTTAACTTTAAACTGCCCTTCGGGCACCACTAATGGAAAGGTGAGTGGTTTGGTTCTAATGTGCACATCTTGAAATGTTGCATTAACATAAAAATCTTTTGATTTAGGTACCTGATAGTACCGTGGTAATACCTTTGCGGTTGCACCAACTTGCCCGTAAGACGCTTCTTTCCAAAACGCATCCGTATCCGTAAATTCCTGCATTATCTCATTTAATAAATTGGGGTTTCCGGGATCAAAACTATTGAGGTTATTATTTGTAGGATCAAACGGAGTATCCGCCGTTACCACAGGAATAACCAGCAATCGTGCCGACACATCCGATCGTGAGTCTTTAATAATAGTACTGCCGTTTTGAGCAAGAGGACTATCAAAAACATGTACCTCCTGAGCAAATACTTGAATAGAAAGAAGAATTGTGAAAAGTGGTAAAAGCACTTTCCACAGGTTGATAAAATTTATAATAGAATACATATGGGTTTCTCCAATATTAGTAGTGGGATTAAAAGGATAAATACCTTCGTGCAAACAATGGCATTACCTAATAACTAATCTTTGTAGCTTTATTATAAAAATATTTGAAACATTGATAATAGGTAAAGCACCTAAAGGTTTGTAGGTGATTTCATACAATGATAGTGGACAAACACAATTAATTGCTTAGTGTTTTCTAATCATTGTACTTTGGGGAAATTTAAAATCAGACATGAAAAAGGCCAGTAATAATAAGTAACTAGTGGATTACTGAAATACTGAATATTAAGCAAGCTAATAGAAAAAGAATAAAAGAGTTCAATGCTCTTTTATTCTTAATTTTCTAAATGGTTTTATTAATTATATTAATGGTTTTTGTGCAGTTTTTCTTAAACCTGACTCCCTAAACTTATGAATGATAATCATATTAAAGAAATGAAACGCACCCAATACAATCAATACAAATCCGATACTATAACTCAAGTACACTATCATAGATTCAATATCGATAATGAGACTGTTGGTTTTTAAACGAAGCAATACGAAACCAATATTAAGTAAGTAAAATCCAACAACCAACATGTGATTCACTGATTTTGCTAATTCTTTATTGCCATTAAAGCCGTCTATTAAATATATTTCTCCATTTTTACTTAATGTTTTAGAAACAAAAATAGTAATGGCGACACTGATGCTGATGTATGTAATGTATGTAATTGAAGTAATCATAACTGTCCTCTTATTGTTAAAGTTATTTAAAAATCTGATTCATTATTGAATCGATGTGGGCAGTTTACGGGTTTAAATAACAGAAAGCTTCCTGAATTATATTCGGACACCATAAAAAATTAATGTCATTTATTATCAATAACTTACGTGTATACTGAATTATAGAATAGGAATAGTTTATTGTTGGATTCTACTTTTTCGGTAATTTCCAGGAGATTCATCAGTCACTTCTTTAAAGGCTGAATAAAAATTAGATTGGGATTGAAAACCAGTCATGATGCTAATCGCCAAAACCGAGGTTTTGGGTTCTAGAATCAGCAGTTTTTTTGCTTGCTCAACTCTGTTTGTCCTGACAAATCGAGAAAAACCATATCCGTATTCTGAATTGACCAATTCAGAAAGTTGATGTGGCGTTAAATCCAACAATTCAGCCATGTGACTCAGGCTGAGTTTTTCATTTTGAAAAATGTTTTCTTGTTGAATTAAATCTTCTAATCTGTTCTTTTTGACTTCAATATCAATGCCATTGAGTTTTGAATTGGCATAGCTTCTTTCTGCAATTTGTTGTAAATCGTTCAACATTTCTGGAAACACAATTATGGCGGTTGTGACCAACAACATGGCAATGCCTATTGAACTGCCATATGCCATATAAAAAATCGTCTTGTCGATATAAGGAATCATTAAGCCTAATACCAAAGCCATGATGGCAAAAAGTGCAAACATACCAAAGAAAAACCGTTCCATCGCAAATCTGTTCTGTTGGGCTCGTAACTTTAAAACCAAATGAATAAACCACAAACAATAGGCTGAACCAATGAGAAAAGCAACACCGGGTATGACAGCTTTGGGTAAAATCAAGCCAACAATCACAGGCAATAAATGGATTAAATGATGTGTTTTCGGAGACAAACTCGGAAACAAAACAAAGCGGCTAAAGTAGTAGAAACAGGCTGGCACAATTAACAACCCCATCAAATACAAGCGGTGATTAAGTGCATCAAATGATGCCGTTAATGCCAAATAGTGAAACCCTTGTAAGCTCGCTAGTCCAATTAAAAGTAATGCACAGGAAAATTTTGAGTAAATGCTTTTCTGTAAATCATTCAGAAAAAAACTGTAAGCAAATATCAAAGAACCCGCACTAAAAATAGTATAGCCAATGAGCAGCACTGTGAGATGAATCAACATGAGATTATTATAGTTGTTGTTTGTTAGAAATATCAATATAAATGGTAACGAATCCATTTTCAAAAAAAGAAAATCTAATGATAATGCCAGTCAAATGAACTGTGCCTCTTTTCCTTCTCGTCATTACCACGAAGGCGGTAATCTAAAAATCAGTGACTCAGCCCAGATGATTCGAAAATCAGCGACTCTGATCCCGTTGATTGAATTATAATTGCCCACTAAGACTCTTGTTATTGTGCTCAAATCCAATGATTCTTACTTCAAATTCCTTTGGGTTGTTTTCCAATATTAGTTTGATTGTTTCAGGGTTATCAATGGATATGACCAAAGCTGAGTCTTTGTATAAAATATTTACATTATGGTTTTCTAGTAATTCTCCGCTACCGTTACTGACTTTCCATACGCTAGATTGTCCTATATTGAGCAATGAGTTGATGTCTCCTCTTTCCTCAGGTATCCCTGGAAACTTAAAGATTGAAAAACCAAATGAAAATTGTCCAACTTGAACACTGCTTTCATATTCGATATGATTATCTGGTGTGCGCTTTTTAAACCATGTGTACTCTTTATCGTTGTTAATTGGGATTGTGAACTGAATGGAATGAGTACTTAAAGAGCTTGTAATAGATGTTTTTTCATTGGATAAACAAGCATAACTACTTAAAAGTAGCACAAAAATAAATAGATAGTTTTTCATTTCTTCCTCTGAATATCATTGGTCAATTTTTTATTGTACTATAAAGTAGGGTATGAAATTCAATAATTGTGTTTTATTCTTCACTGCCAATGATTCTGATAACAGTATATTTACTCCAGTTGGACGTTCCATAAATGTTTTCTTCTTGTGTGAATTAAATCACGTTTAATTTATTCATAAGCTATAGTATTAAAAATCATGAAAAAAAATAATACATTATCTTACTTTTTGTTATTACTGCTGGTTATTACTGCGTCTGTTTCTTCTCAAGATTGTGGTTGTTCTATAAGCCAAGTTGAAAGCAATACAGTTAATGCCTGTGAAATCAACATGGGTACTGTGCTAACAGTGGCTAATTCAACCGAATTACGAAACGCCATTAACCAAGCAAATGCCTCCGGTGGCAACACAACCATATTAATTGAAGATGGCACTTATCAAATCGCATCGACGACTTGGTATCCCTATATTACAGCAAACAATGTCGTGATTAGAAGCTTAAGTGGCAACAGAGACAATGTTATCTTAACCGGCACAGGCATGAAAAGTGTTAACCCTGATACTGAAATAGTGATTTCTGCGGTTGGTAACAACATTAGTCTAATGGATTTGACCATTAAAGAGGTGGGCAATCATGGGATTATGGCCAATGGTGATCATCTATTTGTGCACAATGTTAGGATTCAAGAAACTTACGAGCAAATGTTGAAAGGCAACAGTTCAGGCGATGGCGCAGATGATGCCAGGGTTCAGTGTAGTTTGTTTGAATACACCGCAGGAGTTGGGCCCCAATGGTATATTGGTGGGCTTGATATTCATGATGGTGACAATTGGATTGTGAATGACAATGTCTTTAAAAATATCGCCAGCCCATCTGTTACAGTTGCTGAACATGCCATCCATTTTTGGAATTCATCATCCAATAACACAGTTGAAAGAAACATGATTATTAACAGCGATCGGGGCATTGGATTTGGATTGGGCAGCAGTCCCAGTGAAGGTGGCATAATAAGAAACAACATGATTTACAATGATGGCACAGGAGCCTTCGATGACGTCGGCATCGGCTTGGAAACATCTCCCAATACCAAAGTTTACAATAACAGCATCTTCATAGCTTACAACAATGCCATCGAGTACCGTTTTCCTGAAACCACCAATGTTGAGATTTATAATAATTTAACCAATCAGTCAATCACCTCAAGAAACTCAGCCCAAGCTACACTGGCAACAAACTATACATCAGCAATAGAGAATTGGTTTGTTAATCCATCAACCGGTAATTTGCGATTAGACTCGCAAAATCCAAATGTCGTAGATCAAGGAACCTATCTAGATGAAGTCTTAATGGACATTGACAAAACACCCAGAACAATCACAGGCGACCATGATATCGGTGCTTTTGAGTTTGTGGTTGATTTTGTTTTTGGGGATGGTTTTGAGTGATTAGTAAGAAAGGGGTTATAATTATTTTAGGAATAATAGTAGAAATTATTATTTTAAATCAATAAGTTAATATATAAGGGTACTGACCCCTTAAGTTCCATCTGCTTTCATCTGTATTAAAAGAGTATAGACACCTTAAACGCATTGCTATATTATCAGCCAAGAATTATTACAATTTAAACATAAATAGAAAAAATGAATAGAAAAAATATCGTTATCACAGGTGCCAGCTCTGGCTTAGGCATGGAAATGGCCAGGCAATTTGCCAAAATGGGCAAGAATTTGGGCATATGCGCTCGCCACATTGAGAATCTTGAAGCGCTTAAAGGTGAACTGTTGAAAATTAATCCTGAAATCCAAGTTGAAGTAGAAGCATTGGATGTGAATGACCATGACCAAGTCTTTGTGGTGTTCAAAAAATTCAAAGCAGCCTTTGGCGACATTGATCGCATGATATTGAATGCCGGTATGGGTAAAGGTGCCAGTATTGGGACAGGATACTTTCATGCCAACAAACAAACTGCTGAGACTAATTTTGTGGCATTGCTTGCACAGGCTGAGGCCTCATTAGAAATTATGCGTGAACAAAAGCATGGCCATTTAGTTGCCATTTCTTCTATCAGTGGCTTTAGAGGTTATCGCCGGGCTCTCACTGTTTATGCCGCCACCAAAGCCGCCGTTACTAATCTGTGCGAAGGCATGTACATTGATTTAATGGGCACAGACATCAAGGTCAGCTGTGTACACCCTGGGTTTATTCGCAGCGAAATCAATGAGAAGGTAAAAAAAGTGCCTTTTATAGTGGATACCCAAACAGGTGTGAAAGCAATGGTCAAAGCCATTGAGAAAGAAAAGCTCAACAGCCATGTGCCGTTTTGGCCATGGGCGATATTGAGGTATGTGTTTCCGATTATGCCCAGATCAATGCTCAGAAAGATGTCGTGATGGGAAGCTTTATCTTTTTATAAGCATGAAATTAGTGAAAATGGGTACGGATACCTTTTGCTTCTCCACTTTCCTAAGATTTTGTCCATTTGTTTGTTGTTAAGCATAATTGATATGTCTCATTATTATCTTTATAAACATCGTTTCTTAGTTTACTGAGAAACTTTTCTCCACCGCTTATTTCTATTGTGTTTCCATCAATCAATTTTGCTTTGTGATGATTTATCCAACCAGGTTTCTTACCAGTTGGTACAACTTTTTCAATTTTCATGCTCTTTATGTTTAATTTATAAACCGGAGTTACTCCAGACTTGCGGCTATCGTAATATCCTAAATTTCCAATGATATAAATTTCATCACCAACCAAAGTTGCGGTATGAAAGTCAGTTGGAGGGAAATCTAATTCAGGGTACAAATAAATATCGATTTCTCCGTCTTTTTTAAAAACTACAACATCATTATAAATACAAAAATCAGGATCATACGAATCTTCATGTTCTCCTCCAATTTCAATAATTCGACCATCATCAAGTATAGTTGTTGTCCTCCCAAAGCGGGAATAGCACCAAATAGGACTGTCTTTAAATACATTTTTTTTACTAAATAAATCTCTTGCCTTCCATGCCGATGAGTTGGTCTTAATCATTTCCAACCAATAATTAAGATTTAACTTTTGCGGATTTGTTTTTCCATATAGTCTATTTTTTCCTTGTTTATACTCTTGCTTACTGATGTTTAACTTACCATCGACATTCAATCCCAATAATTCAGCTCTTACATCTTCATTGATGTCATTAAAATCGGCTCCTTGATTAATAATAATTTGTGCCACTTTCATGCTTAAAGCCAATTGAATGGGCGTTTCATCTATATGATTCTTCTTATAAATATCAGCTCCAAGGTTTATCAGGCATTGAACACTATCAACTTGGTCTAATTCACAAGCTTCGTGTAATGGAGTTTGTTGATACTGATCAACAGAATCAATATCAAAACCTTTTTTGTGAAGCCATTTTTGCATTTGAATTTGGTCATTAATGACAGCATAACTTACCACCGGTCTATCACATCTACCTACTGCTTTTGCGTTTGCCCCAAGTTTCAGCAACAAAGATGTTTTTTCAACATCTCCAAACTGGATTGATAACAGAAACGGGGTTCTATCCCAAAAATCCCTTTCTTCAATGTCTTGATGTTCCTTAATACATTTTTCTAGGCTTTCAACAGTTCCAAATACAACCTCAAAGTGCGATGAGGCCCATCCAAGTTGTTGTTTGTCAGCTCCAGAGTCAGTTAGAAGTTTTATCACATCAAATCGACCATTGTTTGATGCGACCCTTAATGCTGATTCTCCATGTTTAGTTACTGTATTTAAATCCGCACCATTAGCAATGTGTTTAAGAACTTGATCAAGCAAGTTTTTTTCATCGTTATATATGGTTTGTAATAAGCTGATATTATTCATTTTTATTTTATTTTTTATTTAATCAGTGGCACAGGCTTTACTGATAGCTGGGTAATGGTCGTTATTGAGCTAGTGCATAGCTGTAGAGAAATTCAATATCATAAAAGTCTTTTCCAGCACCATTTGGTGCTATTACTTTCCAACCATATTTGAGCTTTTTAATTGAAAATCCCTTTTGTTGTAAAATATCTAAACCTTTCTCTAATAACTCTTCTAGTACTAACACCTCCTCTGCACTTAGCACGGTTTCTTTTTCTCTCGCTTTAATGTTTGGTTTATCATCCTTCTCTTTAGGATTTTTATGTCTATAAATAGAAATTATTAAAACTATAATACTAGCAATAAACGTTGTGATCATAATGGCACCATAATAATTTCCATTAGTAGCCCATATTAATATTGGTATTTGTAATACAGTTATAATGGTCATTAAAATCAGACCTTGTCTTGGCATAACTAAACTTAATATTATGATGACTAACGCAATACATAATGTCGGTATTTCAATAAACCATGTTACTAAACCAATAGTGTCTGATGCATGAACTATTGTTGAGAAAATCAAGAGTGAGAATATTAGTAGAAATTTTTTCATTATTTAAAAGCTGTCTCTTATACACATCTCCGAGCCCACGAGACAGGCA
>CAJXVJ010000050.1 GCA_913061105.1 uncultured Alcanivoracaceae bacterium
TTTTTCAAGCAGAAGACGGCATACGAGATTTCTGCCTGTCTCGTGGGCTCGGAGTTGTGTATAAGAGACAGCTCTAGTTCCTGATGTAGGTGGAGGACCTAATACTTCAATCTTGACATTTGGCAATGAGGCATTAACTTCATTCCACATGGTATATGGATTATCAATCAGTTCGCCATCTTTCTCAGTTGGTACTTGTTTAGCTAAAGCCAAATATAAGTCTTTTGTGGTCAAATCGAAATCATGTGAGTTGATGTCATTTGCAACTACGATGCCATCATAGCCAATAAGCACTTCTACTATATCAGTGACACCATTGTCTTGACACATTTTAAATTCGCTAGATTTCATTCTGCGAGAAGCATTGGTTATGTCTGCTGTATCAACGGCATTACTTTTGCAAAATAATTTCATTCCGCCACCAGTACCAGTTGATTCAATTTTTGGTGTTTTAAAATCAGTTGATTTACCAAATCTTTCAGCGACTACAGTTGCAAATGGATAAACTGTTGATGATCCAACAATTGAAATGTAATCTCGACCTGCTGAAAAGGATTGTGCGCTAAATGTAACAACTGCGGCGGTTACGAAAAGTTTTAATTTGTTCATGGTTGTCATACCTTGTTAATAAGAATGTGCCCATCTTATTCACTCAATATGACAACATTATGACAATATGAATTAAATTGTTATCTTTGGTTTAATTATTATTTTATGACTATTTCATATCAATTGTGGTTTTTAATTGCTTAAGTTCTGCGATGTCCCAACCTAAGTTTTTAGCAGATTTAATGGCTTTTTCGATAGATTTTAACGCTTTTGAACGTTTATTGGTTTTGTGTAACAACATGGCATTTACCTGATACCATTGGGTTGTTTTGTATAAAGATTCTGAGTAATCTTTTAGATATTTTTTAGCAGTGCTTAATTGTTTTGAAGTAGGTGTTTCAAGTAATGATACTTCTTTGGCAAAGTAAAGTTGTGCAATATTTAGGCCGTTTTCAGCAGCTTGTTGTAGCCAATAAAATGGTGACAAATCTGTTTGGTTGACTAAGTCTTTATTTTGAAGCATTGTATAGGCTTTATATTGCGCTTCTGCGTTACCCATTTGAGCAGCTTGCATGATCCAGTCAATGCCTTTTTGCTTTTCTACTTTACAATCATTGCCAAAATAGATGTTCTTACCAAGACGATACTGGGCACCAGGGTAGCCATTAATTGCTGCATTGAAAAGCCATTGGTTGACCTTTTCACCTTTTATAATTCCATTTCTCTTTAATAAAGTATTGTATAAGTATGCATAACTATATTGCGAATCTATATTGCCTTTTTCAGCAGATTCTATTAATTCTTCTATTTGTCTTTTTTGTTTTCTATTTAGGCCATTGATAATCGGTCCTGAATTTGGAGTTCCTATTTTAAACTCAATTCTCTGAGTGGTGTTTCGAGGTTCAAGAATGGTATTATGTTTACTGTTATTCTCAATTGTATAATGGTACTTTGAAACAGACCTAATGGCTGCTTTAGCAAAACTTTTTTCTGGTACCTCATCTGTAACATAAATATCTCTAACCGATCCATCAGGATAGATATTGAAATTTAAATCAACCCAGCCTTGTATGCCTTTTTCTAATAGTTTTTCGGGGTATTTAGGAGCAATTTTATTACCAGGTATGTATTTTTGATCTAAATTCGATTGATTTTCTTCATCGGTACTTAGAATCGGCCCTAAAAGAATTTTGCTATTATTCAATGTATATTGAGCAAATTCTTTTTTATATACTTCTTTGGCTTTTTCAAGTTGCTTTTTAGATAAGCCTTTTTCGATATTATGAGTTAGTGCGCTGTATTCAGGATTGGATTCTGAAGCTTTTGCCCATGAATATGCTTTGATTAAATCAATATCTACTCCTTGGCCTTTAACTAACATAACAGCCAAATTGTATTGGGCTGTGTTGTTACCAAACTTAGCAAGGGTTAAATATTCTTTGTAGGCTTTTTCAAAGTTTCCGTCTTGATAATCTTTTTGTGCGCTAATAAAATCAGCTTTTACGAATGTAGTAAAAAAACATATTGTGAGTACTAAGATTGTTTTCATGGTCAAATTTCCTGTTATTTTTAATGTATTGTATTATAAACCATCAATTTGTTAAATAGTTCAATGTTCATACTAGATTAAATTAAATTCAGTAGTAAAATACATTTTTTAAATATTTTAGTCAGAAATTCATGTCAGATAAAAACGTTACGGAAAATTTCATTACACAAATTATTGATGCAGATTTGGAGTCAGGTAAACACAGTCAAGTGATGACACGTTTTCCACCTGAACCCAATGGTTTTTTGCATGTGGGTCATGTTAAGTCGATTTGTTTGAATTTTGGATTGGCTGAAGATTATCAGGGATTGTGTAATTTACGTTTTGATGACACCAATCCAGCAAAAGAAAGTATTGAGTATGCGCAAGCGATTCAAAGAGATATTGAGTGGTTGGGTTTTAAATGGAATGATAAAGTGATGTATTCTTCTGATTATTTTGATCAATTGTATGCTTATGCGATTGAATTGATTGAAAAAGGACTGGCATTTATTGATGAACAATCACCTGAAGAAATTCGTGAAATGCGTGGTGACTTTACCCATCCAGGGGTTAATAGTCCATTTAGAGATAGGCCTATTGAAGAATCCTTAGATTTATTCAAGCGCATGAAAGCAGGTGAATTTGAAGATGGACAAATGGTATTGCGTGCAAAAATTGATATGCAATCAGGTAATCTCAATATGCGAGATCCAATTATTTACCGCATTAAACGGGCACATCACATCAGAACGGGAGACCAATGGTGTATTTATCCTATGTATGACTTTACACACTGTATTTCTGATGCTTTGGAAGGCATAACCCATTCGAACTGTACCTTGGAATTTGCAGACCACAAACCGTTATATGATTGGGTGTTAGATAATATCACTATTGATTGTCACCCGCATCAAATCGAGTTTAACCGATTAAATCAAACTTTTACCATGATGTCTAAACGTAAACTGAATGAATTGGTTGAACAAGACGTTGTTGATGGATGGGATGATCCCCGCATGCCAACTGTTTCAGGTATGCGCAGACGCGGTTATCGTCCGCAGTCTATTCGTCAATATGCCAAGAAAAGTACAGTGACAAGAAAGCCATCTATGATTCCAATGAGCATGTTAGAGGATTGCGTTAGACAAGATTTGAATGCCAGTGCCCCAAGAATTATGGGCGTTTTGAATCCTTTGAAACTCGTTATTGAAAATTATCCTGAAGGTGAATCAGAAATGATAACGGCCCATAATCACCCCATGGATGAATCTTTTGGAACCAGAGAATTACCATTTGGTCGAGAGTTATACATTGAAGCAGATGATTACAAAGAAGGCGCCAATCGCAAATTTTTCCGTTTTACCGAAGGCAGAGAAGTGAGGTTACGTTATGCTTATTATTTAACCTGCCAAAAAGCGATTAAAAATGAAGCAGGTGAAGTGATTGAATTGAGATGTACTTATGATCCTGCAACAAAAGGCGGGTGTTCAGAAGATGGGCGTAAAGTCAAAGGTACCATTCATTGGGTCAGTGCTGAACATGCAGATGATGTTGAATTGCGTTTGTATGATCGATTATACAATGTGGTTTCTCCCAAAGGCATGGATGATTTAAATCCAGATTCATTAAAAGTGTTAGAAAATGCAAAACTCGAACCAGGTATTGTCGAAAAATCTGAAGGTGTTCAATACCAACTCGAACGTACCGGTTATTTTTTCAGAGATAAAACCCATGAAAAAGACAAGCCTGTATTCAATCGCATCGTAACACTAAGAGATTCATGGGCGAGACAAGAACAAACAGAAGAACAAAAGTAGAATACAATAAATTCTACACTTAACCTGAGATCAGAAGCGTTGCCGTCTAAGGTATTTCTGGTCTCACTCAAATAACTAAATAAGAAAAATATTATGCAAACAACTGAAACCATTTGGCACAACGGCGTGCTCAAACCATGGGAAGAAACCACGACACATGTATTAACACATACTTTACATTATGGTGGTGGTGCTTTTGAAGGCATCCGTTTTTACAAGACAGAAAAAGGTCCTGCGATTTTTCAATTATCAAAACACATGGAGAGATTGATATATTCATCGAAAGTACTAGGTATGGATTTTGATTATACACTAGATCAATTAAATGATGCTGTTGTAGAAATGGTTAAAGCCAATGGTTTGGAATCGGGTTATATCCGCCCATTGAGTTACTTTGGTTACAAAGAATTGGGGGTATCTGCAAAAGGAAACCCAGCTGAAATAATCATAGCAAATTGGCCCTGGGGCAAATATTTACCACACGACTTGGTGGATATTGTAGTCAGTAAATACAAACGTATCAGTCCCGAAACAACTGTTATTGATGCCAAGATTTGTGGCCATTACATTGGTGGGATTTTATCTTCAATTGAATTAGAGGACAGCAAGTACCATGAAGCGTTATTTATGGATCACGATAATAATATTGCTGAAGGTGCTGGAGAAAATTTCTTCATTGTTAAAGATAAAGTCATTTATACACCTTCCTTGGGCCATATATTACCAGGCATAACCCGTGCTACTATTATTGAAATTGCCCAGCATTATGGCTATAAAGTTGTTGAACAAAAAATAACACTAGAACAAGCCTTGTCAGCTGATGAAGCTTTTTTTACTGGTACAGCTGTAGAGGTGACACCAATCGGCTCAATTAATGATCAAACTATTGGTGAAGCCAATGTTGTAGGTGAAGTGACTGAATTTATCAAACAAACTTATGACGATGTGGTTCATGGCAGAAATGAAGATTTTATGAAATACCTAACTTTTGTTTGATTGAAAAATAAATTGTAATAATACATGATGGGCCCTGTCCATCATGATTTAATTTCTGTGTAACGACATTGATTTGTTTTTAATACCAGCGCTTTTTAATTGGTCCATAACACTGACAAAAGTTGCTGTGGATGAGTCTTTATCAGCCATAATTATTACATGAATATCAGGATTCTTTTTGACATGATCTTTAACCATTGATTTAAATTCTTTTAATTTAACTTTGTCTTTGTTTATCCAAATATCCCCATTGCTTTTTATCGCAATTAGTAATCCTGATTTAGTGGTAGGAGGAGTCGAAGATTCAGTTGTTATTGTGCTTTTTTCAAATCCATTTTTAATATTATTTGCATAATCATCGCCAATATTCTCGATCATACAACCCTCTAGGATTTTGCTGAAAACAATAAATGTCTTGAGTTCCGATTCATTCATGCTTTGTTTGGGCTGATTTAAGTCGAATTTTTTGGATATCTGATAGAGTTCTTCAGTATTGTAGTCGCCTTGTTCAAAGCATTTATCAAATTGTTGATTAACAGCTTCATGACAATCAGAGTCACCAGAATCACAATATCCAATAAAAGTTTGTTTCAAGTTTAATTTGAATGTTGCATCAAATGTCTGTTGTTCAGAACAGCTCAAAACAAAAATTATTGGTATTAAACAAAAGGCTGTTTTCAACATATAACAATTAATTTTATTTAAGAAGCGCATCAACAAATTCATTGGCGACAAATGGTTTGAGATCAGATGATTGTTCTCCGACACCTATAAACCTTACAGGAATACCAAATTCCTTGGCAAGATTAAATAACACACCACCTTTGGCAGTTCCGTCTAATTTTGTTATGACAATGCCTGAAAGTTTTGTGGTTTTGTTGAATTCTTTGATCTGTGAAATGGCGTTTTGGCCTGTGCCGCCATCAACTACTATCAAGGTTTCGTGCGGTGCTGAGACATCATTTTTCTTCATCACACGGCCAATTTTACCCAATTCTTGCATGAGATTGGCTTGTGTATGTAATCGACCTGCAGTATCGGCAATCAGGATATCAATGCCTTTGGCTTGGGCTGAGCTCATGGCATCAAAAATTACCGAGGCAGAATCAGAACCTGTAGATTGGGCTACTACAGGAATACCTTCACGATCACCCCAGGTTTTTAATTGATCAACAGCTGCTGCTCTGAATGTATCACCCGCTGCTAACATAACAGACTTGCCTTGTTGTTTGAAATTTCGGGCAATTTTTGCAATGGTGGTTGTTTTTCCGACTCCATTAACACCAACAACTAATATGACAAAAGGTTTCTTGGTGGTATCAATAATCAACGGTTTTTCTATGGTTTGTGCCAATTCTGTTAAATGCAGTTTTAGTGCATCATAAACAGCTTCAGAATCACTGAGGTTTCTGCGTTTGACAGACTTAGCTGTATTATCAACAATTTCCATGGTGGCTTTTGCACCAACATCGGCCATTAACAGGGTTGTTTCTATGTCTTCAAAAAAATCATCGTCTATGGCTTTTTTAAAAGAAAATAAGTGTTTCATTTTCTTACCAAAGCCATTTCGGGACTTTTCAAGTTTCTGATCTAGTTGACTGGTTTGTGGGGTGTTGTTTTGTTCAGGTTGTTCAGTCTGAATAATTCTTGGTGCAACTGTTGTAACTGTAGGTTGTTGAACAGGGTCAGGTAGGTTTGATTCAACAGTTTTGTTCTGATCGGCTTGTTCTGCCACTTGCGCTATTCTATTGTCTGTGTCTTCATGATTGAGAGTCGTGGCTTTTGCAACCGCTTTTCTTGCTTCGATGTTTTTAGACAATTCAGATTTCCTGTGTTCTGATGCATGAGGTTCTGGAACTGTTTGTTCTGGATTTGGTTGGTCTGGTAAATTGTTGTTTGTTAAGCTATCATCTGCTGCATTATTATCAACACCAGAATTCTCTTCGACAATATTGGTTTTGTCTTGAATATCTGTTTCGATATTGGCTTTTTTATTTTTATCCTTTTTTTTGAAAAATTTAAGCATTATATGGTCTGAGTATTGATACAATCGGTCATTTTAACCTGTCCTTTGATTTATGGCAAAATCTAAACAGACAATTCGCATAATTTCTGGAACCCACCGTTCAAGACGTCTACCTGTGTTGGATGTGGCTGGGTTGCGCCCAACTGGTGACCGCTTACGTGAGATGTTGTTTAATTGGTTGCAAATGGACATTGCTGGTAAAAATGTTGTGGACTTGTGTGCAGGCTCTGGAGCATTGGGATTTGAGGCCGCATCTAGAGGAGCAAAAAGTGTAGTATTAGTCGAGTCTAATAATCAAGTAGCTCAACAATTAAGCCAAATTAAAAATGATTTTAAGTTTGATAACGTGCAAATTTTTAATCAATCTGCACAATCTTACCTGCAATCTATGTCACAAACCATTGATGTGGTATTTTTAGATCCGCCATTTGATGCAAATTTACTTCAAGAATTATCTGATTTAGTGATTCAAAAGGTTTCAAATAACGGTTACCTTTATAGAGAATCGGCTATTTCAACTAAGTTACAAAATTTACCAAATAATTGGCAATTATTCAGGCAAAAGACAGCAGGTCAGGTTAAAATTGAGTTGTGGCTAAAACTAAACCAAAATCATGAGGAATGAAAATGCCTAAAAAACCACTTATTGCAGTCTACCCAGGGACATTTGATCCAATTACCAATGGTCATTCTGACCTGGTAAGGCGTGCATCTGAAGTTTTTGACACACTCATAGTTGCTGTGGCTGATTCCACAGGCAAAGGGCCAACGTTTGATGTTAAGAAACGCATTCATATGGCAGAACAAGTTTTATCTGATTTAGACAATGTTAAAGTCATGGGTTTTTCAATATTATTGGCAGATTTTGTTACACAAGTTAATGCTAAGGTAATTTTACGTGGTTTACGGGCCGTCTCTGATTTTGAATATGAGTTCCAATTGGCCAGTATGAATCGCCGTTTGATTCCAGATGTTGAAACCATGTTTTTAACCCCGGCTGAGCAATACAGTTTTATTTCATCATCATTGGTGAAAGAAATTTCCAAACTTGATGGTAACGTCACAGAATTTGTCAGTCCGCTGGTACAAGATGCCTTAATTAAAAAATGGATTGAACTTAGGAACAAGGCAGATTAAATGGCATTGATAATAACAGAAGAGTGCATCAATTGCGATGTATGTGAACCAGTTTGTCCTAACGAAGCCATTTATATGGGGGTTGAGATTTTTGAAATTGATCCCGACTATTGTACCGAATGTGTGGGCCATTTTGATGAGCCTCAGTGTGTAGAAATATGCCCTGTTGAGTGTATCCCTAAAGATGAAAACCACGTTGAAACACCAGAAGAATTATTATTAAAATACAAATTATTAACCGCAGAAGATATATGAAAAGATTAATACCATTAGCATTATTATTTATTGTTTTTGTTAGTAACGCGAAACTACCAAATAACCCAGCCATTTCTTCAGCCCATCCCTTAGCGACGGCTGCGGGATATGAAATTTTAGAAAAAGGCGGCAATGCATTTGATGCAGCTGTTGCAGTGAGTGCAGTGTTATCGGTTGTTGAGCCAGAAAGTTCAGGGATTGGTGGAGGTGGTTTTTGGCTGCTACATGATGCTACAAAGAATAAAAATGTTTTTGTTGATGGCAGAGAAGAGGCACCAGCAGCGGCTCACAGAGACATGTACTTAGATAAAGATGGTAATGTTAATCGAGATTTGGCTGTTAATGGTCCTTTAGCGGCGGGCATTCCTGGCAATGTCGCAGCTATGACTCATGTGATTAACAATTATGGACAATTAACCATAGCACAAGTATTGGCTCCAGCCATTAAAATTGCAGAAGAAGGGTTTCCAGCTCCGGCAAAATTTGTACGTGGATTGAAAGGAAAGAAGGAAATAATGCAACGTTATCCATCCACTATGAAGGCTTATTTTATCAATGGCAAGGATACGCCACAACTCGGAGAACTAATAGTTCAAAAAGACATGGCAAAAACGCTTAAATCTATTGCTAAATATGGCAACAAAGGATTTTACCAAGGAAAAGTTGCAAAACGATTTATAAAGGCTGTCAAGCAAGCTGGTGGAAATTGGACAATGCAGGATTTAGCCAATTATAAAATTGTTGAGCGTGAACCCATTTATACTACTTATCGCGGTAAAAAATTAATTACTGCCCCACCTCCTTCATCAGGTGGTATTGCATTAGCTACTATGCTAAATGTGTTATCTGGTTGGGATTTATCAACAATGAAACCTGATGAAAAAATTCATCTGATTGTAGAGTCAATGCGCAGGGCTTACCGTGATAGAACTATTCATTTAGGTGATCCTGATTTTTTTGATATTCCAGTTGATATGTTAGTAAATCCTTATTATGCTGATGGATTACGCGCTAACATTAGAGCAGATAAAGCCACCCCTAGTTCTTCACTGCCTGGATTGATGCACATAAAAGAAGGCAATGATACAACGCATTTTTCAGTAATAGATACAGCAGGTAATTTAGTCGCCACTACTCAAACTGTGAATACTCCATTTGGTTCAAAATTTGTAGCAGAAGGGACTGGAGTTTTGTTAAACAATGAAATGGATGATTTTTCAGCAAAACCAGCAGAACCCAATGCCTATGGATTGATAGGTGGCGAAGCCAATTCGATCCAACCTGGTAAACGTCCACTTTCTAGTATGACTCCTACTTTTATCATTGGAGAGGATGATGTAGCAGTATTAGGTACTCCAGGAGGGAGTCGAATAATTACCATGGTTTTGTTAGGTATACTTGATTATTTTGATGGAAATGATGTTCATTCTTGGACAGCATTACCCCGAATTCACCACCAATATTTACCAGATGTATTATTTTATGAGCCAGGCGCAATTAGTGCAGAAGCTATTCCTGGGTTAAAAGCAAGGGGTCATAAATTAAAAGAATTAAACCGAACATGGGGCAACATGAATGCAGCCCATTGGAATAAGAAAACTGGTAAAGCCGATGCAGCAACTGATCCACGTGGTGAGGCGGCAGTTAGGTAATGAACTTAGTCTCTGTTATGGGGAATTCACAGATGTTGGACGCGGGTGCCATGTTTGGCAATGCGCCAAAAGCTTTGTGGTCTCGTTGGGTAGAAGTTGATGAACTCAATCGTATGCACATTGCTTGTCGGTGTTTGTTAGCAAAAGACTTCAATGGTAAAAATGTATTGTTTGAAACCGGAATAGGGGCTTTTTTTGAACCAAAATTAAAACACAGGTTTGGAATCAATGAGCATTATCATGTTTTATTAGATTCATTAAAAATTCATGGTTTAACGGATGCAGACATCGATATAGTTGTACTCAGTCATTTACATTTTGACCATGCAGGTGGTTTATTGTCAACTTATCAAGAAGGAAAAGAACCAGAGTTATTGTTCCCTAATGCACAATATATGGTTTCATCAGAACATTGGCAACGTGCCACTGATCCACACCCCAGAGATAAAGCATCATTTATTCCCTTATTGAATCAACTCTTAAAAGACTCAGGTCGATTAGTTCTGGTAGATAAAGAGTCACATAAGATTTTACCAGATGTCACATTTGAATATACAAATGGTCATACACCAGGCATGATGCATGCGGTGGTTAATCAAGATGTGGTTTTTTGTGCAGATTTGATTCCAGGAAAAGCGTGGGTGCATGTACCAATTTCCATGGGATATGATCGGTTTCCAGAATTATTGATTGATGAGAAAACCGAATTTTTACAGCGCCATTTAAAAGCCAAACAACGATTGTTTTTTACCCATGATCCAGACATTGCTGTTGCTGGTATCATCCTTGATAACAACAGATACAATACATCACAAGAAATCAAAGAATTTAATCAGGAGTATTAATATGTTACAAATTACCGGTTTATATGCAAGCCTATTGGGATTGCTCATCATCTTTTTGGCTTATAAAGTAGTGGCTTTTAGAAGGAAACAAAAAGTTGGTCTTGGCGATAATGGAGACATACAAGGGCAAAAGGCGATTAGAGCACATGCAAATGCAGTTGAGTATATTCCTATATTAATCATTCTTATGGCAATTTATGAAGTGAATGGTGGCTCATCATTGGTTTTAAATATAATTGGCGGATTGGCTTTTTTTGGTAGAATCATGCATGCCTTTGGATTATCAAAATCTGGTGGTGTTACTACAGGAAGATTTTATGGTACTCTTATTACATGGCTACTGATTGTGGCTTTAGCCAGTTTAAATATAATCAACTACATCACTTCAATCTTATTAGCAAATATATGAAAAAGTTTACAATACTAACGTTGATACTAACTATCAACCTCAGTGCTTGTGCACAACAATATAAAAAAGACACAGTAAAAGTTACGGCTCAGCCAACGCAAAGCACAACCAACCAAATTCCAACGCGTGGCAAACCAGCTCCTGCTAAAGAATCGCCAAATTGGTGGTACCAACAAGGAGCAGGCAAAGTGTATCAGCTGTCTAAAGATAACCCATACCCACATAAGGCTAAAAATGTTATATTGTTTGTTGGTGATGGCATGAATATTAGTACCATTACAGCAGCCCGCATACTCGAAGGTCAAAACAGAGGTGAACCAGGCGAAGAAAATTTCCTAAGTTTCGAAAAATTTCCACAAACTGCCTTGTCAAAAACATATAACACCAATTTGCAAACACCTGATTCGGCAGGAACCATGACTGCAATAATGACAGGTGTAAAAACCAAAGGCGGGGTCATTTCACTGGATGGAGAAGTCAACAATGGCGATTGTGAATCTGGCAAATACCATGAACGCATAACATTATTAGAATTAGCAGAGAAAAAAGGCATGAAAACAGGCGTGGTTTCAACAGCCCGATTAACCCATGCAACGCCTGCTGCAACTTATGCGCACACAGTGAGTCGCGGTTGGGAAGCAGACAGTGATATCCCAAAATCAGAAAGAGCCAAAGGCTGTAAAGACATTGCATCACAATTGATAGATTTTCCCTATGGTGATGGCTTAGAAGTGGCAATGGGTGGTGGTCGTAGAAACTTTTTACCCGATTCTGAAGTTGATCCTGAGTACAGTTCTGAAAAAGGAGTTCGCACTGATAATCGCAATCTCATGAAAGAATGGACAAACAAATTTCCTGCATCAAAGGCGATATGGAACAAGAAACAATTTGATCAAATTGATCCTAAAACGACGCAACATGTATTGGCATTGTTTGAACCGTCTCATATGCAATATGAGCATGACAGACCAAATGATAAAGCTGGTGAGCCTACATTAAGTGAGATGACTCAAAAGTCATTAGACATATTAAATAACGAAGATAAACCCTTTTTTCTTATGGTTGAAGCCGGACGCATTGACCACGGTCACCATAGAGGCAATGCCCATCGGGCATTAACAGATGCCATAGAGCTAAGTAATGCTGTCACTGTGGCATTAAATAATGTCGATTTGGAAGAAACACTCATCATCGTTACCGCAGACCATTCTCATGTATTTACCATCAGCGGTTATCCACAACGCGGTAATCCAATATTAGGATTAGTAAAACAACCCAATGATTCTGGAGAAATGGTAGGAGAATTGGCAAAAGATGCACAAGGCAAACCCTATACAACGCTTTCATATGCCAATGGGCCTGGTTATGTGAATGGAGATAAACGCCCAGATTTAACCCTTGTAGATACACATTCTCCAGATTATAAACAAGCCGCCACCATTCCTATGATGTCAGACACACACAGTGGTGAAGATGTCGCCATTTATGCTACAGGTGCAGGATCCTATACTGTTAAAGGAGTTCTAGAGCAAAATGTTATCTTCCATATCATGAACCACGCCTTACAATTGAAGAGATAATTTTAATAAAATAGGCAGTAATTATTGTTCATTCAGCATTTGAAATAGGTTCAAATTTAACTCAAATTTATGAATAAACTTGAATCAAAATTAATGCATTAATTTAAGCCTAAGAAATATTTTTCGACTTTCAATTCCACAATTAAATTAACCACTCAGTTAGGCGAATTTCGGCATTGGATGAAAGGCTATATTCTCATTGCAATACTCTACAAACCATTGCAATGAGATAAGGAATTATATTTATTGCATTTATTAGCAACAATTTGTGATTTTATCACACTGAAAACCAATAAATACTTAACCTTCAGTCAAATATAAAGTATGATGCGCCCTCGAATTATTATGTGGGTGGTTAATTGTGCCTGCATACTATTAAATATAAATAAAATAGAATGAACGATTATGACAGATTTATCAAAATATAGGAATATAGGAATTTTCGCTCATGTTGATGCGGGTAAAACCACAACGACAGAGCGTATTTTGGCGTTAACAGGTAAGATTCACCAAACTGGTGAAGTACATGATGGCGAAGCAACAACTGATTTCATGGATCAAGAACGTGAACGTGGTATTACAATTCAATCAGCAGCAACCAGCTGTACTTGGAATGATCACCGTTTAAACATCATTGATACTCCAGGTCACGTAGATTTCACTGTTGAAGTATACCGTTCATTGAAAGTACTAGATGGCGGTGTTGGCGTATTTTGTGGATCTGGTGGTGTTGAGCCTCAATCAGAAACTAACTGGCGTTATGCAAATGACTCAGAAGTAGCCCGAGTTATCTTTGTAAATAAACTAGACAGAATTGGTGCAGATTTTTACAGGGTTGTTGACCAGGTTGAAAATGTATTGGGTGCCAATCCTTTGGTTATGGTTTTACCTATTGGAATTGAAGAAAATTTTGTAGGTGTTATTGATTTGTTAACACGCAAAGCATGGTATTGGGAAGAGTCAGGTAATCTTGATTATGAAATCAAAGATGTGCCTGCTGACATGGCTGATAAAGTTGAAGAATACCGTGAAAAATTAATCGAAACTGCTTTAGAGCAAGACGATGAAGCATTGGAAGCTTACCTAGAAGGCGAAGAACCTTCAATGGATGTTATTAAAGCTTGTATCCGCAAAGGGACAAACACAATGGATTTCTTCCCTACTTATTGTGGTTCTGCTTTTAAAGACAAAGGTGTTCAATTGGTATTGGATGCAGTTGTTGATTACTTACCAAGTCCAACTGAAGTTAAGCCTCAACCTGAAGTTGACCTAGATGGTAACGAAACAGGTGAGATGGCAATTGTAGATGTGGACCGTCCTCTTAGAGCATTGGCTTTTAAAATAATGGAAGACAGATTTGGTGCATTGACATTTATTCGTGTTTATTCAGGTAGAATGGATAAAGGCATGCAAGTTCTTAATACTTTTACTGGAAAATCTGAAAGAATAGGACGTATTGTTGAGATGCATGCGGACGATAGAATCGAATTAGAATCAGCCCAAGCTGGTGATATTGTTGCTGTTTTGGGCATGAAAAATGTACAAACTGGACATACGCTTTGTGATCCTAAAAATCCAGCAACACTTGAGCCTATGGTATTTCCAGAGCCAGTTATCTCTATGGCTGTTAGCCCTAAAGACAAAGCTGCTTCTGAAAAATTATCAACAGCTATTGGTAAGATGATAAAAGAAGATCCTTCTTTCCAAGTTGAAACGGATGAAGATTCAGGTGAAACAATTCTTAAAGGTATGGGTGAATTACACTTAGACATTAAGATTGATATCTTGAAACGTACTTATGGTGTTGATGTAGAAGTCGGCGCCCCACAAGTGGCTTACCGTGAAACAATTACGAAAGTTGTTGAAGATACTTATACCCATAAGAAACAATCTGGTGGTGCTGGACAGTTTGGTAAATTGGACTACATCATTGAGCCAGGTGAAACCGGTTCAGGCTATGTATTTGAATCAACTGTTTCTGGTGGTAATGTTCCTAAAGAATACTTCCCAGCGATTGAAAAAGGTTTCCAATCTTTGATGGTTGAAGGTGTTCTAGCGGGTTATCCTTGTTTAGATCTTAAATTCACTATTACCGATGGTGCTTACCATGCAGTAGATTCATCTTCAATGGCGTTTGAAGCAGCAGCTAAAGGTGCTTACCGTCAATCATTGCCAAAAGCAGGCCCACAATTGATGGAACCTATTATGGCTGTTGATGTATTTACTCCAGATGATCACGTTGGTGATGTTATTGGTGATTTGAATCGTCGCCGCGGTATGATTAAATCTCAAGAACCTGCTGCAACAGCTGTAAGAATCAAAGCAGACATTCCACTATCTGAAATGTTTGGTTATATTGGTTCTTTACGTACTATGACATCAGGTCGTGGCCAATTCTCTATGGAATTTGCTCACTACAGTCCTTGTCCACGTAATGTTTCAGAAGAAGTGATAGCTGAAGCTAAAGCGAGAAAAGAAGCAAAACAAAAATAATTTTCAATAAATTATAATGTAAGATATAAAAGGCGTTTTCCTTCGGGGCAACGCCTTTTTACATATAAGGATTAATAAACATGACCAAAACTCTAAATAAACTACAAGATTTCTCAGTGAAACTAAATGCAAATCGTTTCTTTGAATTTTTTGTCGTTTCAATTATCATATTTTCTGCTCTAGTTGTCGGAGTTAAAACATATAATATCTCAGATGAATTATTGAACATAGTGGTAATTTTAGATTGGTCTATTACCATTATATTCTTGATTGAAATCATTATTCGATTTGTAGCAGAGCCCAATAAATCTCAGTTTTTTAAAAAAGGTTGGAATGTCTTTGATACATTAATTGTAGTTGTAAGTTTAATACCAATAGATAACAGTGAAATGGCGTTATTGGGCAGGCTAATTAGAATATTTCGTGTATTGAGAATGGTATCTATAATTCCCGAATTACGTATATTGGTTAATTCGCTATTGAAAGCCATGCCTCAATTGGGTTATGTGATGTTGCTGATGTTTATAATTTTCTATATTTATGCGGCAATAGGCAGTACTTTCTTTAGTCAAATTAACCCGGTACTATGGGGTGATATCACCATTAGTATGTTGACATTGTTTAGGGTGATGACTTTTGAGGATTGGACCGATTATGGGACATATGTTTATTTTAGTGTTTTGTTGACAACATTAATAGCTATTTTAATCAGTCAACAAAATACAACATCGCATAAAAATAGTAATAATAAATTTATATTGTAGGATGAAACGGATTTGTTTCATCAATAAATTTTCTAAACTAATATTTGAAATTCCTTAAATAAACTGTTACTATTATTGAGTTGACGATATGAATTCTTGTTCATAGAATTTAAATTGTTGTCATCCGTCTTTAGGCTGTCTCTTATACACATCTCCGAGCCCACGAGACAGGCAGAAATCTC
>CAJXVJ010000051.1 GCA_913061105.1 uncultured Alcanivoracaceae bacterium
GATTTCTGCCTGTCTCGTGGGCTCGGAGATGTGTATAAGAGACAGCTTCTGACTTAATAGCAAAAATTAAAAATGCCGCTACATTCAATCAAGGTTTTGCAACAACAGAATATTTGGCGTCGGCATTAATGGACATGGAGTTCCACATGACCGACCCAACTTCACTCGACTCAGATGCCTTTGAAAGAGAAACATTAGAAAAATTAAATATGCCAAAAGAATTGGTAATGCGTCACCGCTCGCCACATTTTGGTCATGTATTTTCAGGAGAAGGCTATGCCACTGCTTATTACGGATATATGTGGGCAGATGTTCTCACGGCCGATGCCGCTGAGGCTTTTGAACAATCTCCAGGTGGTTTCTATGATCAAGAGATGGCTGGAAAATTAGTTAAACATTTATTTGCACCTCGAAATACTGTTACTCCATCCCAAGCATTTAGGGATTTTCGTGGACGTGATGCAAAGATTGATGCATTAATGCGTGACCGTGGTTTTCCTGTTCCAAAATAGGTAAACTAAATCAAATGCACACACATTACATAGATTGTGCTGTGTGTGTTTCTTTCTTTAATAGCGCTAATAAGTTGTTTTTGTCCAGTGGTTTAGAAAAATAAAAACCTTGCACATACTTACAACTGTAGTTTTTTAATATTTTGAATTGTTCCTCAGTTTCCACACCTTCGGCAAGTACATCAATGTTTAGACTATTACCCAAATTAACTATACTTTTTATAAGCGCTAAATTATTTTTTTCTGTGGGTATGCCATGTACAAAACTCTTGTCGATTTTCAATTCATTAATGGGCAATTGAGTAAGATAAGAAAGAGAGGAATACCCTGTTCCAAAATCATCCAAAGACAGCTCAATCCCTGATTGTCTTATCTTATCCAATATGGTTTCGATTTTGTCTATGTTTTCTATAATTAATGTTTCGGTGATCTCTAACATTAATTTGGCTTTTAAACAATCATGCTTTTTGGTTAGATAAAACAAATGTTCAAGAAAGTGTTCATTTGATAGTTGTAGAATTGAAACATTTATCGATAATCGAAATCTACTTTCTTGTCTATAATATTCATCATGTTCTAAATATTCGACACAAATATCCTGAAACTCTTCAAAGGCTCTTTCAAAAACAAATTTACCTATTTCTATGATTGCACCAGTAGATTCTGCAATGGGTATAAACTCAGAGGGAGAAACTTGATTTAAAATTTCATTGTCCCAACGTAACAATGCTTCAATGCCAATTATTCTTTTTGTTTCAACATCAATTTGTGGTTGATAGACCAAACAAAATTCATTATTATCCAAGGCATTATTTAGCTCTTTACTAATCAAGGATGTTCTGGTATTAATTTTATTTAATTGTTCATTAAAAATATAAACACCGCATTTTCTTCTTTTTGCTTCATACATGGCAATGTCAGCTTTTCTTAATAGATTTTCTAGCTCGAAACCATCAATTTGAGATTGAGCAATGCCAATACTGGCTCTTATTGAAAAAACCAGCTCATCGACATTGATGGGTTGTTTTAAATTTAAGAGAAAATCATTACAGAGTTTTAAAGCGCTTTTTCCTTCTGTTTTATTTGCAATTACAATAAATTCGTCTCCTCCTTGGCGAACACACAACCCATCTTTAAAAAACTCTTGTAATCTCTGTGAAACTTCGAATAAGATTTTATCTCCAACTGGGTGGCCATGAATATCATTACTGTTTTTAAAATTATCTAAATCTATAAAAACAATAAAATACGAATTTCCATGTTTTTGTTTCCATTGCTGAAATTGTTCTGATAAGTAACGCAGATTTGGCAAACCTGTCAATTGATCATGTTGTGATTGAAACTCAAGATCAGTTTTAGATTTTCTTTGTAACTTACTCAAGTATTTAAACAACCAAAACAAGATGATATTAAACCCTAATAACAAGGATGATAACCAAATCAATGGAGTGAAAAGTTTGGATATTAAGCTAGATTTTGAAAGTGTGGTGAAAACAAAATGTCCATACTTTAAGTCATAACTAAAGGCAGCAAATGTTTGTTCTCTAATTGGATTTAAATATTCTAAAAATACGATGCCAGGATTGGTATTCATAAAATCTTTTAATGTAAATCCAGTCTGTTGATCTAATGTTTTAGAGAATAAGTCTAAATATTCACGGCTGACAGGCTTATTGTAGTATTCTTCTAATTCTTCATTTTTTACAAAAGAAGCAAATTGGACATAATAGTCTGAATTGAGTATTGTAATGCGTAATGATTCTTCAATATTCGAAACCTGCCAGGGTGAAGTATTTCCGGTTACCTTAATTCCTGTGGTAAATACGGCAACCACTTCATTGTTTTTATTAAGGATTCTATAACGAATGGGTACAATCCAATCATTGAATTCTTTTAAGAAATACGTTCGCCCCAACACCATAGAATTGGACTTTAAGGCTTTCTTGAAAGACTCTTTGGTTTCTTGTTTTTCCAATAGATTTGGTAAGTTTGAGGTATTAAAATTTGATGTTGAAAGAACTATCTCTCCCTGTGGACTAGCAATACCAATGCCAGCTAGTTCTGGGTTATTTAATAATAAATCATCAATAAGTTTAATTGACTCTGGGTTATCATTAAATATCCCTAACTCAAGTAGCCTTTCACCTGTAATTCGAAACAAAGCTTCATCTTTATTCAATACAGACAAGAATGAACCAGAAACAATTTTATTGGAATAGGACAATTCAGTTTTTGCTTCATTAACAATAGAATTCCACAGAAACAATGAACCCAAGGCCAGAAGAAAGACAGAGACAAGAATAATAAACACATACAATCGCCAAAGGACTTTACTTAATACTTCAGCCATCAGAGCACCACCAAAAATTGTAAATTTTTGTCAGGTACGTATTGATTTGCACACATTATTTAATACATTATTAACCAAGAGGAATACAAATTATAATAACATTGTTAAATAACATGTGCAAATACAGATTTAGACATTCATGAAGCAATAGTTAAAATCAGGTTTCTTGTATGTGGAAAATCTCTGTGTTCACACAAATAAATGCCTTGCCATGTGCCTAAGTTTAACCGTCCACCTGTAATCGGAATGGTCAACTCGCAGCCGAATAATGACGATTTAATGTGCGCAGGCATATCATCGTCTCCTTCGTAATTGTGCTTGTATGGGAAATTTCTTGGCACCAATTGTTCTTCAAAGTTTTTAAAATCAACACGAACCGTCGGATCGGCATTTTCATTGATGGTAATACTGGCGCTGCTGTGTTGTAAAAACACGTGTAATAAACCAATATCAATGCTACTTATCTCGTCTTTTATAGTGGCATTGATTTGATCGGTTATTAAAGAATAACCGCGGCCTTGTGATTTAATCGTTAGTTTGTACTGTTTCATAGTAAAGAATCATTGTAATGTTACGTTTTAAGGTGGTTGAAAAATTATTAAACCAGATTGAGCTATCACCATGGTTTAAAGTATATTATTACTCATTTATACGATTAGACAAAATAGAATTGGTCGCGTCCATTTTCTTTTGCTTGATAAAGGGCTTTATCAGCAGCTTCTATGATTTCATCATAGCTGGTATCTTCTTGTGACAATTCTCGAATTCCAATACTCACTGTAAGTGGTATTTTATTACCAAGATGTTCGATGTTAAGATTTCTGGTGTCGTTTATGATATGTTGTGCTAATTCTTTTCCATCAGAAAGGCTATAATTTGGAGCAATTAAACAAAACTCTTCTCCACCGAATCTCGCAAATGTCATTTCCTTTGGTATCAATTTTGACATCATTTGGGCAAA
The DNA here is from genome assembly GCA_913061105.1 of uncultured Alcanivoracaceae bacterium. Lineage (GTDB taxonomy): Bacteria > Pseudomonadota > Gammaproteobacteria > Xanthomonadales > Marinicellaceae > NORP309. The sequence goes on from CAJXVJ010000051.1 coordinate 3,824, forward strand.
TTTTCTGAGTACAACATCTCCAGTTTGGTGACCATAAGTATCATTAATTAATTTAAATCTATCTAAATCTAACATGAAAATTGTAAGAGAAGTATTGGTTTGTTTAGCATCATTAAAATATATAGGTAGCTTTTGAAACAGGTATGTCCTATTAAAAACGCCTGTTTGTGTGTCATGTATAGAATTAAAATAAAGGCTTTCGTTTTTTTCTGTTAATTTAGTATTTGCATTAAGTAATTCATTATTGAGGCCTTGTAATCGCAGGGTCCAGTAGTCAGTAAAGTAAAAGAAAAAGTAGCCCAAAAACATGATGATGAAAATAAATACAATAACTGGGAAATTGATGACCTGTGTGGCTTTTAAAATGTCGTTCCGAATATCATCTTGCAGAACCAACATAAGTTTATCTTCTATATTCAAAATATTTATTTGGAATGCAATCCAAACATAAAGAATTATGATTGATATAACAACTATAATTGCGAATTTAATTTTACTTCTATTATCAATTTCTTCTTTATTCTTTGTAATTAATTTGTCCCTAATTTGCAACAATTTTGTAGAGAATAAATATAAAAAAGGGGCACATATAAAAACAGATTGAAGAAAACCTCCGAGCCACCATCCTTGCCACACTTTAAAAAAATCGTGCAAGTTAACTTGATTGGTATAGGTCCATATAAATGAACCTATTGACCCCGATAATGCTGAAAGAAAGCTCACTAGGATAAAAAACATCATGGATGGTGTTGTTTTTAAATCTATTCTTGCTGGTGTAAGTCGATAAACCATCACCATCATGGCCAGTCCAATTGGATTTGAAAAAGAAAAAACTATAATCCAATTAATAGGCATGTCGCCAATGTATGCAACAAAAAACGTAGAGAAATAAGCTGGTATAGCTGCCCATATATACCCAAAACACAAACAAATTGGAATGCAAACCAACAAAGGAAAATAAATAGTAATATGAAAATCAATACCAAATAAAGTGAATGGTATACCGGTTAATTCAAGTATTCTTGTGATCATACCACTTGGAATTATAAACAAACAAAACACAAGCCAAGCAATCGTAAAATTTCGGTGTTTACCTTTTTCTTTCAGATACTTAAAAGGTGCAAATGGTATCGGTAGATAATTGTACATTAAAAATTTGTAGAAATAAAACTCAGTTAAAGTATAGCATAGGGAAAGGTTAGATATATACATTCTTCGTTTACATGCAAATGATAATTTTTGCTATAAGAAACTTTAATAATATAAGTTTTCAAAACATTCTGTTTATCTACAATTGTAAATAAATTTACATACTTGCTTTAAGGGTCTGATTATATTATTATAATAGGTATGATATATATTATTATCAAAATTACGATTGCATGTGTCAATATGGATTACTCTGAAAAATGACCACAGATAAAAACACTGACTACAATCAATTATTTTTATTATTTTTTCTTTTATCATTCCTAATTTCTGGTACATTAGCTGCACAAGTATCACCTCAAAATCAAACTAAAATTGATCAATGTAAATCCTTAGAAGACGATGAACCTTTGCAAGCGATCAGTTTTGCTAATGGAATCATTAGTAAATTAAAAAACAAAAACAAACCAGTTTATTACGGCCATTTAACAGGGTGCTTAGGTTGGGCATTGGCAATAAACAATCAAAAAGATGAATCTAGATTACAAGCAGAGCAATTAGAAAGTTTGACAAATACCCTAAAAGACAGCAAAGATAAATCATCACTCTATATGCGAGCTGGTGGAATCTTTCATATATTAGGGGACAGAGTTGGTGCGGTTTCAAATTATAATAAAGCCTATGACGTGGCTGAAAAATTGCACCTGAAAAAAGAGCTCATTCCTATTTTGGTTAACTTAGGGGTGTTAAACTCAGAATTAAAAGAGCATGCAACAGCCATTAACAATTACAACTATGCATTAAAATTAATGCAAGAAATAGAAGACTTCAGGTACAAACCTCCAGTATTATTTAATTTAGCATTGACATTAAACGGCCAAGAAATGTTTCAAGAAGGATTAGATATATTTCTTCAAATTGAAGAAATGATTGATGACAATTGGCCAAAAGGACGTGTTTCACAAGTGTACTCTGGGTTCTCAAATTCATATATGGGATTGGAAGATTATGTCAATGCAAATATATACATTGATAAGACTCTAAAGCTTTATAATGAAACAGGTGTTCAAGATGATGTCAGAATTATGACGGAAGTCGCACAAGCAAGGATTTTACAAAAATTAGGACAACATGATTTAGCAAAAACATATGTAAACAAAGCTTACGACTATTATATGAACCCAGAAATTCAAAAGGGATTAAACCATGGCAGTAATGGTCTCGGATTTTTAGCCAGCGTTTTAAACGATTATGGCGAATTTGAGAAATCAGTTGAGATATATAAGTTATCTACCGATCTCTATAATAAATTCCAAGAAAGCTTCAATAAAGAAAACATTGCGCAAATGCAAGCACGATTAATCAACAATCAACAGTCCCAAGAATTGTTAGACTTGAAACATAAAAATACAATAGAAAAATTAAAAACCGAACAACAACAAGATAAAAATGAAAGAGAGCTTTTAATTGCTTCAATATTTTTGGTGCTTTTAACATTGTTCTTAATCTGGTTAAGAATCCTGAATATGCGCTTGAAAAAAGTCACTTTGCGAGACAGTTTAACAAAACTAGGAAACCGCAGGGCGCTAAACATTTGGTTGACTAAAAATCCGTTAAAATCTAATTCACAGAGAAAACTATGGATGTTAGATTTAGATAAATTTAAGATTATTAATGACGAATACGGTCATGACAAAGGTGATTTGGTGCTGATAGAAGTATCCAAATTTCTCAAATCACTAAAAACTCCACATAATTTTATAGGACGCTGGGGTGGCGAAGAGTTTATCCTTATTACTGATAACATATATTCAGAAAATGTTCATCAGTTTGCAAACAAAATCCTAAGTGGTATTTCTCAAATACCACTTGGAGATAACCAACAAGAATTAAATATTACTGCTTCTATCGGAATAGCAGATGTAGGGGTCAATTCAAAAACAGCATGGCAATCAAGTTTAAACAAGGCCGATAACGCCCTGTATCAAGCCAAAGACAATGGCCGTAATTGTTATGTCATCTATGCTCAATAAAGCTTTTACATTGCCAGTAACTTTTTCAGAGCCATACTCAATGTATTCTGAATTCATTCGTGAATGATCGGGTTGTATTTGTATGGCTTAAATATAATTGGGTACCAAAAAGTCCAAAATATTTTTAATCAAAAAATTGATTTCTTTCTTTATACAAATAAAAAAAATTAAAATAAATCGAAAACTCAACAATGTTTTTTGCTAGAATGAGGTGAATTCATTCATTATCAAAACTAATTTTTGATAATGGGGACATGAATGGTGCGATAAAAACGAATACGGTATCAAAGCAGGAAAAATTGATTTCGTACTAGAGAATTTTTAATAGGTTCTCTTAAATAAGAGGTATTATCATGAGCTTATATCATGATTCTCAGGCCAAAGACAGTTGTGGATTTGGTTTAATTGCACAGTTAAAAGGTGTTCAAAGTCAAACATTAATAAAAACTGCCATTAGTGCGCTCACACGCATGACGCATCGAGGTGCAATAAACTCGGATGGAAAAACAGGAGATGGTTGTGGCATCACTATTCAAATATCACCTTCTTTCTTTAAGCCCATTGCACAGTCATTGGGGGCCAACCCAGAATCTTTAATGGCCATTGGGCAACTTTTCTTAAATCCAGATAAAACAAAAGCCAATCTTTCAAAAAAAATTCTAGAAAAAGAAATAAAAAAAGAAACACTTCAAGTTGTTGGTTGGCGCAAAGTACCAATCAATCAAAAAGTCTGTGGCGAAGTGGCGTTAAAAACTTTACCCAAAATTGAACAAATATTTGTCCAAGCGCCTGCTGGTTGGGGCAAAGATGATTTCGAAAGGCGATTATTCATGGCCAGACGAAGGGCGGCGGATAAGATAAAGGATGAACAGTATTATGTTTGCTCACTATCCAATAAGTTGATTGTTTATAAGGGCTTGGTTATTCCTAAAAACTTAGGCTTGTTTTTTCCAGATTTATCAGATGAAAATATGCAATCTTCAATTTGTTTATTTCATCAACGGTTTTCAACCAATACTGCGCCACATTGGAAATATGCCCAACCTTTCAGATATTTAGCACACAATGGTGAAATAAACACCATAAAGGCTAACAGGACTTGGGCAAAATGCCGCAGGAAAAAATTATACACGCCTCTGATTTCAGACTTGTCAACATTAAGTCACCTGGTCAATCAAACCGGTTCGGATTCTTCATCTTTAGATAATATGTTAGAAGTCTTATTAGTCGGTGGTATGGACATTTTTCGTGCATTGAGGTTGTTGGTGCCACCTGCATGGAAAAAACGTAAGAATATGGATGTGCATTTGAGGGCATTTTATGAATTTAATTCAATGCACATGGAAGCCTGGGATGGTCCTGCAGGAATCGTCATGACCAATGGTGAGAAAATTGCATGTACATTAGATAGAAACGGCTTGCGTCCTGCACGCTACGTTATCACAAAGGATAATATTTTGACGGTAGCATCCGAAGTCGGTGTATGGGATTATAATGAAGAAGATGTCATTGAAAAAGACAGGGTTGGACCTGGTGAAATGTTAGCAGCAGATATTACCACTGGAGAAATTTGGCGCAGCACAAAGATTGATGACTTGTTAAAAAACAGACAACCTTACTACGAATGGTTAAGAGAAAATACGATTCGATTGCGTTCGAATAGAAAATTAGAAAGACAAGGAGCTGACAATTACATTGCCGATGATTTAAAAAACATATCATGCTATCAAAAACTGTTTAATTTATCAGTTGAGGAAATTCAACAAGTTCTTAAAGTGATGGCATGCCAATCGCAAGAAGCGACCAGTTCCATGGGTGATGACACGCCGGTTGCAGTATTGTCGCAAAAAAGAAGAAATTTATTTGATTATTTTCGACAACAATTTGCCCAAGTGACCAATCCACCGATAGATTCCCTGCGAGAGAAGTCGGTGATGTCATTAGAAACCTGTTTGGGCCAAGAACACAACCTATTTCAAGAAACCAACAACTTGGCTTATCGTGCAATTATTTCTCAACCGATTTTAAATTTTGCAAAGCTTCAACAAATTAAATCGTTGGATCAAAAATACTATCAATTCAATCAGCTCTCAATGAATTATTTGGAAAATGATTCACTTGAAGAGGCGATTCAAAACTTGTGTGATGCTGCTGTTAATTTGATACAAATGGGCTGTGTTATCTTACACTTAACTGACAGAGACATAACGCATAATACTGTGCCCATTCATGCGGCATTGGCTGTTGGTGCAGTCAATAAAAGGTTGATTGAAGAAGGTGTTAGACTCGATGTTAATATTGTTGTTGAAACCGCCACAGCAAGGGATCCTCACCACTTTGCGGTCCTAATAGGTTTGGGTGCTACAGCTGTCTATCCCTATCTTGCTTTGCAAACCATCAATCAGTTATACCTAGAGAATAATTTTGAATTTGGCATGATTAAAGCCAGAGAAAACTACTTTCAGTCTTTAAAAAAAGGGCTGTTGAAAATATTATCCAAAATGGGTATTTCAACCATTGCCAGTTATCGCAACGCTTACTTGTTTGAGATCATAGGGCTGCACCAATCTGTGCTGGATTTGTGCTTTTATCGGGCAAAATCAAGAATTGCAGGAGCCACTTTTGAAGATTTACATGATGAAGCGATTAAATCTCATCGAATCGCCTGGAATCAGCAAATAGGCATTCAAAGAAGTGGGCAATTAAAATACGTTCACGGCGGTGAATACCATTGTTACAACCCCGATGTGGTGAGCTTATTACAAAAAGCCGTAAACTCAACAAAACTCAAAGACTATAAACTATTCGCCAATGCGGTCAATAATCGCCCTGTGGCCACTCTAAGAGATTTGATGGGGTTAAAAAAATCGGATAAAGCCTTAGAAATGCAGTTCATAGAACCCACTGAAGAAATTCTCAAGCGTTTCGATTCAGCAGCCATGTCAATAGGTGCCTTGAGTCCTGAGGCACATGAATCATTGGCCATCGCTATGAATACCTTGGGTGGTCGTTCAAATTCTGGTGAAGGAGGTGAGGATTCAAGTCGATTTAATACCCTTAAAAACTCAAAAATAAAACAAGTGGCTTCAGGCCGTTTTGGTGTCAATGCACACTACTTGGTTCATGCCGAAGTGATTCAAATAAAAGTCGCTCAAGGGGCAAAACCTGGAGAAGGGGGGCAATTACCAGGTAATAAGGTCACAATGGAAATTGCAAAGCTTCGAAATGCCTCTGTTGGCACCACCTTAATTTCTCCACCGCCGCACCACGACATCTATTCAATCGAAGATTTGTCTCAATTGATATTTGACTTAAAGCAGGTCAATCCGAAAGCATTGATTTCAGTTAAATTGGTCTCTGGTCCTGGTGTTGGTACCATTGCCGCCGGAGTTGCCAAAGCTTATGCCGATATGATTACCATTGCGGGTCATGATGGAGGCACAGGAGCCAGCCCATTAACTTCGGTTAAGTATGCAGGAAATCCTTGGGAAATTGGTTTGGCAGAAACCCACCAAGCGCTGATGGAAAATGAATTGCGTGATAAAATCTGTTTGCAAGTCGATGGCGGATTAAAAACTGGATTGGATGTGATTAAGGGCGCCATATTGGGTGCTGATAGTTTTGGTTTTGGCACTGGGCCAATGGTGGCATTGGGGTGTAAATATTTGCGCATCTGTCACTTAAACAATTGTGCCACTGGAATTGCCACTCAGAACAAAACCCTTAGAGATTTTCATTTCCATGGCCTTCCTGAAAAAGTCATCACCTATTTCAAATTTGTAGCCGAAGAAGTCCGATATTGGTTAGCCAAACTTGGCATAGAAAGCTTAAACAAATTAATTGGTAGAACTGATTTAATTGAGTTGTTAGCCGGTCAAAGCAATAAGCAATCGCATTTAGACCTCACGCCCGTTTTAGAAGCTGCAAAACGGCCGTTAGATTCAGGTGTTTCGGTTCCTCATTATCTTAATAAACGCAATCACCCCTTTGATAAGGGTGCACTTAACCAACAAATTTTGGTGGAGTTTAAAACCCAAGAGTCCACAAGAATAATCCATTTAAATTATAAAATTAAGAATTATGACCGATCAGTTGGGGCAAAAGTCTCAGGTTACGTGGCATCCAAATACGGTTTGAATGAAGCAGAAAACAGGATTCAATTGAAAATACAATTTCGTGGGGTTGCTGGGCAGAGTTTTGGTGTATGGAATCACACAGGTATCGAATTGTGTCTCCAGGGTGATGCCAATGACTATGTTGGTAAAGGCATGTCTGGTGGCAAAATCAGCATCTATCCAGCAGAAAACATTCAATATATTCCCAGTCGCAGTGCCATCATTGGCAATACCTGTTTATACGGAGCTACTGGAGGCAATCTTTTTGCTGCTGGCCAAGCGGGAGAAAGATTTGCCGTGCGCAACTCGGGCGCCCATACCGTGATTGAGGGCGTTGGTGATCATGCTTGTGAATACATGACAGGAGGAACCGTTGTCATTTTGGGTCCTGTAGGAGAAAATTTTGCCGCAGGCATGACTGGTGGCAAAGCCTTTGTGTTTGATGATTTTGAACTGTTAGAACAAAAAACCAATTTAGAAACAGTTAAAATCATTTCATTAACCGATCACGTGAATGAAGCCTATGAAAATGAACTAAGGCAATTACTGATTGAGCACATAGATAATACCCAAAGCCGATGGGGGCAAAAAGTCATGAGCAACTTCGATAACTACGTCGATGGTTTTAAAGTGGTGATTCCCAAAATAAGCAATACAAGTAAAAATACAGAACCTTTACAATTGCTGACCCCTTCAGCCAAAGTTGGAGGTTTGTCGAATGAATGAAGTCAAAAACAAATACTCCATTGGCGATAAGCTGAATTTCTTAAAGCACAACAGAAAATTAGCACCCAAAAGAGAAGCCGAATCTCGCACCAATGATTTTTCAGAAATCTACCACAATAAAAAAGAATCTGAGTTGGTTATGCAAGCCGACCGTTGTCTAGATTGCGGAAACCCCTATTGCGAATGGAAGTGTCCCATCCATAATTACATACCAGACTGGCTGGATTTGGTTGCCAATCAACAATTTGATAAAGCGGCTCAATTGATGCATCAAACCAATCCATTACCTGAAATATGCGGAAGAGTGTGTCCTCAAGACCGCTTATGCGAACAAGCGTGCACTTTAAATACGGGTTTGGGAGCAGTCACCATCGGAGAAATTGAAAAGACCATTGCCGATCAAGCCTTGAACAATCACTGGCGACCGGATTTATCCAGAGTTAAATCCACGGGTAAAAAAGTCGCTATTGTAGGTGCAGGTCCTGCAGGGCTTGCCTGTGCCGAATACTTGACGAGGCAAGGAGTCAAAGCCACTGTCTATGATAAATACCCAGAAATTGGAGGATTGCTCACCTTTGGTATACCTGAATTTAAACTAGAAAAAAAAATACTAACTAAGCGAAAAAAATACCTAGAAGACATTGGCGTTGAGTTTGTGTTGAATTCTGAGATAGGAAAAGACATTAGCTTTGATGAATTGCAATCTGATTACGATAAAATTTTCCTTGGCATGGGGACCTACAAAGCCGTTGATGGCAATTTACCTGGAAAACAAAGCGATGGTGTCATTGCTGCCTTAGATTACTTGATTGGCAACGTTAATCAACAACAAAATTACCAAATGCCAGAGGCTGTTTATCATGATTTAAATGGTAAAGATGTGATTGTTTTAGGCGGTGGTGATACCGCCATGGATTGTGTCCGTTCAGCCATTCGTCAAAAAGCCAAATCTGTCAGGTGTGTTTATCGCAAACAAGAAAACGACATGCCTGGGTCTAAAACTGAAGTGAATAATGCCAAAGAAGAAGGGGTTAAGTTTATATTTAATTTACAACCCATTGAAATATCAGCCAATCAATCGGTCCAGGTCAAATCTGTGGTATTTGAAAGAACCGATTTCGATGCGTTGAAGTACAAAGATAAGCAGGTTGTCATTGACACTGACATTGTCATACTTGCATTTGGATTCAGGGCCAGTCCATCGGATTGGTTTGAAAATTTTGACATTAAAACTCAGGCATCAGGATTAATATCTACCCAAGAAAACACCTTAAAAACAACGGCAGAAAATGTTTTTGCCGGTGGCGATATGGTTAGCGGTGCTGATTTAGTCGTAACTGCCATTGCTCAAGGCCGCACTGCTGCCAAGCAGATATTAAACGCGTTAACTCATGAAAACTAAATAATAGTATCCATAACAAAAAAGAGGAAAAATATACATATGAAAATGATAACAGCGATTATTAAACCGTTTAAATTAGAAGAAGTCCGTGAAGCCCTTGCGCAAGTTGGCGTTAAAGGCGTAACCGTATCAGAAGTCAAAGGCATTGGTCGACAGAAAGGTCACACCGAATTGTATAGAGGGGCTGAATACGACGTCAGCTATGTGGCTAAAATTAAACTTGAAACAGTTGTAGACGATGGTTTGGTTGATCAAGCCATTGATTCAATTATTAAAAGTGCCAATACTGGCAAAGTAGGAGATGGAAAAATATTCGTCGCCAACATAGAAATGGCCATCCGAATTCGTACCGGTGAAACCGACAATCAAGCTTTGGCTTAATTATGACAATAGATTCAAATAATTCGGATAAATTGCGTACTATTCAATCGACTATGCTTCTTATACCCTATGCAAAGTCCTCAAATAAAAAATCAATCAAGGTAATAAAATGAAACGAATCAATTCAAAAATATTAATCTTATTCTTAACCCTTATGCCCATGACATTGTACGCAGAAGACATCTTGTCCTCTGGAGACACTGCATGGATATTGACCTCAACTGCTCTGGTATTGTTAATGACCATTCCTGGACTTTCTCTGTTTTATGCTGGCATGGTACGCAGTAAGAATGTTTTATCGGTAATGATGCAATGTTTTGCTGTCACCGGGTTGATGAGTATTCTGTGGGTGATTTATGGCTATAGCCTGGCATTTTCAGACGGCGGTTCACTAAACAAATGGATAGGGGGCTTTGAAAACTTCATGCTGTTAAAAATTAAGGCCGATACGCTTTATGGAAGCATTCCCGAAACCGTATTTATGACATTTCAAATGACATTTTTTATCATTACACCGGCTTTGATAGTGGGTGCTTTTGCAGAAAGAATTAAATTTTCAGCCATGCTTTGGTTTATGGCACTTTGGAGCACATTGGTGTATTTACCCGTTTGCCACTGGGTTTGGGGCGGAGGCTGGATGGGTAGCATGGAGACCGAACCGTTAGATTTTGCAGGCGGAACAGTGGTTCACATCAATGCTGCAGTGGCAGGGTTGGTGGCATCCATTGTCATAGGCAAGCGTAAAGGATACCAAAAAATATCCATGGCACCACACAACTTAACTTATACCTTAATCGGCGCAGCCTTATTGTGGGTCGGCTGGTTTGGTTTTAATGCAGGTAGCGCATTGGCTGCCGATGGTACAGCAGGCATGGCCATGGCAGTTACTCAGATTTCCACAGCCGCTGCCGCACTGGCCTGGATGTTTATAGAATGGATTAAACACGGCAAACCCAGTGTCTTGGGAATCGCCTCAGGAGCCGTGGGCGGTTTGGTGGCGATTACTCCCGCTTCAGGTTTTGTCGGACCAGCCGGCGCCATTGCCATAGGTATAGCCTCAGGAATAGGGTGTTATTGGGGTGCCACTTCTTTGAAAAGAAAATTTGGATACGATGATTCCTTAGATGTGTTTGGAGTCCACGGCATTGGTGGAATTATCGGCGCTTTACTCACCGGTGTTTTCGTATCCGCGTCATTGGGTGGCTCAGGTTTAGCAGAAGACACCAGCATGCTAGCACAAGTTGGCGCTCAATTTATCTCTGTCATTACCACCATTGTTTGGTCTGGCCTATTGAGTTACATTATCTTAAAAATAATCGATAAACTCATTGGACTGCGTGTAGAAGAAGAACACGAAGTAGAAGGCCTAGATCTCAGCTCACACGATGAAAAGGGGTATAATTTGTAAAAATCTCAATCCCTAATATTGCACATTGTGAAGTTAGTTTTTCTTTGAAAAGGGATATAACAATTGTTTTAAAAAACTCCTGGGCACACGAGGTACAGTTCCATAGTGGGATGGCCAGTGTTCTTTTGGCATGTGATAAGTTCTGAATAAAACATCAAATAATGGCGTATGCACTGAATAGTTGGTATCTATGGCTGGTTTTTGAGAACTGTGGTGCCAATGGTGAAATTTTGGTGTTACGACTAAGTAATGTAATGGACCTAATGGAATATTGACATTGGCATGTACATAAACCGCTTGAAAAGCCGCAAAAGCCACATAAATGTCCAATGCCGCTTTGTCTGCACCAATGAGGTAAAGGGGAATTATGGCAAATATTCGGTCAGAGAAAGTCTGCACTATATGATTACGTGATCCCGCTAACCAATCCATGTATTCAACAGAATGATGAATGGCATGAAGCTTCCACAAACCGGGCACCTCATGATAAAAACGGTGTGACCAATACAATACAAAGTCTGCAGTGATGACCATTAACACCACTTGAATCATCAAGGGTAAAGACTGTACCCATTGCTGTAGGCTTTCACTAATCGCCCAAGAAAACACTTGAGTAAAAAAGTAGTTGGCAACTAAAAGTAACACAGTAATCAGCAAATGATTAATCACAAAATAGAGCAAATCTAACTTCCATTCTGGTCTTGTGATGATTTGATCTTTATATTTTGGAAATACTTTTTCAATAAATATAAACAAAACAGCAGAAACTATAAAAGCGAGGATCAACCAATCCAATCCGAATGAAAATGGGCTTGGGGTCACAGGTCCAGTAGGAACATTATAACCGCCTAATGCAAATGCCAATGAGGTAAACAAAACACCAACAGCTCCCATTCTTTTTTTCTTATTGAGAATAAAAGTGATTAAAGCAAATACCAATGATATCCACATGCAATATTTAAGCACCACTTGCAAATCATTGGCATCATAAGCTACCCTTAAATCAGTGGTGGTCAAATAACTGGGAAATTGATAGGCCAACACGGCCAAAAAACTAAGAATCCCAAGAAACATGGCAATGTATCCACTAATTCTCCCATCCCCTATCACAAACTCCTTTTCTGATAAATCTGGCGTTACCCTTTTCTTATATTTGTATCCTTCTGACTTAAATCTCATATTCCTATCATTAA
>CAJXVJ010000052.1 GCA_913061105.1 uncultured Alcanivoracaceae bacterium
AGATTTCTGCCTGTCTCGTGGGCTCGGAGATGTGTATAAGAGACAGCTATTAATACAAGGTTTAATTGTGCGCAGTAAAACTGTTGTATTACCTGAACCTCCAGGACCAAGAAAAGGAATCAGTGGGGCAGGTGAGAAATTAAGGCTTTTGATATTGGGTGATTCAGCAGCAGCAGGTGTAGGTGCAGACCACCAAGATTTAGCATTGTTGGGCCAACTAGTACAAAAGCTTTCTGAAAATTTTTGTGTGTCCTGGCAACTTGAAGCGACAACTGGTGCCACTACAGCACAATCCAATGAGCGAATAGATGAACTAAATAATTGCCAATTTGATGTTGTACTGACATCATTAGGTGTTAATGATATCACCTCAAATGTGAGCCTATCAGAATGGAAACATAAACAAAATGATTTACATAAAAAGTGTTTAAAAATATTTGATGCTGACTTGGTGATTGTAACCGCTGTGCCTCCAATGGGGCAATTTCCTGCATTGCCACAACCATTAAGGTGGTATTTAGGAAACCGTTCTAATCAATTTAATGATGCTTTAGAAAAACAGATATTAGCTAAAAGTAAGGTTAGATTCATGTCTATAGAAATTATTGAGGACATCACCGCAATGGCTTCAGATGGATTCCATCCAGGAGAAAAGGTTTATGAATTATGGGCAATTCATGCAGCTAAAGAAATAACTTCTTTTTATCAAAATAATAACATTCAAAAATCGACATAATAAATCTATTCTTGTTTGTTATAATGCGCTCATGAGTATACAAAATTACGGAAAAAAACTAATCAAAGACGGAGCACTTATCTGCCAGTCAAGCTTGGTTCATGAACATGACTATCAAAAGCTGTGGGCACCAGATTTTATGGAATCGATCGTTTTTTTCAAAGCCAGTAAAGGCAAGTATATATCCTCGTTGAATTTTTTTTGGCAATCTATATTTCATCAACGTGAAGTGACCAACCAAACCGATGCTGAAGAAATATTTAGCAGCACGCATTTGTTTAAATCAAATTATAATGATGCCAGAAATAAAATTATGAAATGTTGTCCCCAATGGTACAGCCAACATGAATGTTTAATTCCTGATGCCAAATGGATTCATGTGATTTGGGACGATTCAAACGATGTGTTTATCCTGTTTGAAGACGAAAATTTTTATTATGGTTGGGGATGGGACTCAGTAATAGAAGAAAGCCTTTAATAGTTGTGAGACAAACATTGTTCACATAAACCTGGCATTTTGCATTAATTAGATCATATTGTATAATCATAAACACTTGATATTGTCATAATGAAATTGGTGTTAACCACAACATGTCTAATGATTTAGAATCAACTGCCACATTATTATCAAGGGTCCGCAATGGAGATGATGCAGCCCGTGAGCGATTGTGTAGAATATATTTGCCCATATTAACCAAATGGGCACATGGTCGATTGCCCCATTATGTTAGGAATGTATATGAAACTGACGATGTGGTACAAACATCATTAATAAACGCACTCAAAAGTTTAGATAAGTTTGTTCCAATGCACGAAGGTGCTTTTTTGGCCTATTTAAGAAAGATTTTGCTCAACAGTATACGCATGGAGATTCGTAAGCAATCAAGTCGTATTGACACAACACAATTCCATGAAAATGCAGAAAATCAACAATCATCTCAATTAGAAATAGCTGTTGGTAACGAGGTGATGGATAAGTATGAATCGGCCTTAACACAATTGGATAAAAGCTCCAGAGAATCTGTGATATTAAGGGTTGAATTTGGATATACATTCGCTGAAATTGCCACTGCCATGAATTTTTCCTCAGCCAATGCATCACGAATGAAAGTATCACGTGCCTTACTTAAAATGGCGAGAGTCATGGCATGAGTGATGATATTTTTAAAAAATTAGCAGATGATATTGCAGATGGGAAAGACATCAATTGGGATGAGTATGAAAACTTGACTGATGAAGAAAAGCAATGGTTAGAGCAATTAAATTCACTTGAAAATATATCTAAAGCATTTGAAAACAATAATCTTTCGAAATACGAATCCAATGGTGATAAAGAAGAAGCCTCAATAAATGAATCTATGTTGTTTTCTTGGGGACATCTTGAGGTGGTCAGTGAAATAGGTGAGGGCAGTTTTGGCAAAGTTTATAAGGCATATGATCCTATTCTTGATCGAGAAGTGGCTTTAAAGCTATTCAAACAGGGTGATTTTCTATCCTTGCAATCTAGGCACCTCATTGAAGAAGCCAAACGGTTGGCTAAAGTTAGAAATGAACATGTATTAGCAATCCATGGGGCTAATATCTATGATGATCGAGCTGGTATGTGGTCAGATCTAATCAAAGGTGAAAATTTATCGCATGAAAAGTTTCAATCGCAGTTAAGTCAGAAAAACCTATTTGACATCATGTTATCTCTAGCAATTGCATTAAAAGCGGTTCATGATGCGAACATCGTTCATGGTGATATTAAACCATCGAATGTCATGTTACAAAATGATGGGAAATATATGCTAATGGACTTTGGCGCTGGCATTGATAAAGGAAATAAAGGTCATGAGAAAGATGCGGTGTCTGGAACGCCAATGTTTTTAGCTCCTGAAATCATATTAAATAATTCTACATTAAGCTCAGCCACAGATATCTATGCATTTGGAGTATTGTTATTTAAATTGGCAACGATGATTTATCCCATTAAAGCAAATAATGTAGCTGATGTTTATTTTGCTCATGAGAACAAAAAATACCAATTGATTTCAGGATTAAGACCTGACATGTCAGTTTCATTAAAAACATTGATTCAAAAAATGATATCAATTGACCCAAACGACAGGCCCACAGCAGCTGCTATTCAAGAAAAGCTCATGTGGATCAAAGAGGCACCAAAAAGGCGCAATAAAAAGCTTATTGTTACTGCAATTATTTCAACTTTATTGATAGGTATATTGATTTCAAGCATTGGTTTATTTAAAGCCAATGAGTCAAGAAAAGAAGCTGTGGTTGAAAAAGAAAACGCACAACACATAAATGAATTTCTGCAAGACATGTTAGGATCAGCTGCAAATATTAGCCAAGGCAGAGAGGTGAAGATTACAGATATGTTAGAAATTGCTGCCAATGATCTCGATAATAGGTTCAAGGGGCAGCCCAGAATAAAGGCAGCTACGCTTGAATCCATTGGTTTGTCTTATCAACATTTGTTGTTACCAGAAGAAAGCTTGGAATTATTAAATCAAAGTATAAAAGTTAAGAGTCAATGGTTAAAGCCAGATGATCCTGACATTTTAAACTTAAAAATTAGGATTGCTCTAAACTATGAACGACTAACTAAATTTGATATGAGCATTGAAACCATTAATCATGTTTTAAAGCTGGCATCTAAAAAGCCAAAGCACAATCAGTCAATTATTGAAATGGCAAATGTAAGATTGGCCAGTTGCTATGGCAATACTGGTGAATTATTAAAAGCAGAAAAATTATATAAATCAGTCATAAATACAATGGGTAAAACTGATGTATCAACACAAAATATTGCCTATTTGGCGCATCAAGGATTGGCCAATAATTACTTTTTACAATCAAAATATAAACTGGCATTGGAATCAGCAGACAAAGCACAGATTGAACATGAAAAGTGGCCTAATTCATCCATAACAAACCTAATGGTCGTTAAGGACATACAATCAAAAGCCTTAGTAAAATTGGGGCAGTATGAATTAGCAGAAGCAACTTCTCTAGAAGCCTTGAAGATAAATGAAAAACATTTTGGTAAAGATAATACCGCTTATTTGAATACATTATCTAATTACTCTGCCATATTACAAGAACAAGGGAAATTAGAAAAATCTTTGCCACTTCAATTACAAGCGTTAGAATTATCAAATCAAATTTTTGGACCTGATAATATCAATTCTATTAAGATAAATATTAATTTGGCGAATGTAAAAGTTTCATTGGGGTTATTGGAAGAAGGCGAGTCAATTATGAGAAACACACTTCAATTAGCCAGAGACAAAGTGGGAAACTCTCACATGGATACTTTGATTTTAGAATACAATTTGGCAGAGTTATTGAATAGGAATCTAAAATTTAATGATGCATTAGAATTGGCAACTATCAACTTCAATAAAATGAGCAATAGTTTAGGGGCAAAACATTTATACACATTATTGGCTCAGGATAATATTGCCCTAAGTTATATGGGATTGGAGCAGTTTGATAAAGCTGAACCTTTGTTGAAAGACAGTATTCAAAATATTGAAATAACAATGGGTAGCAAAAATCCTTATATTATTATGGTTCAAAAACATTATATCGACCTATTAATGCAATCCAATAAAATTCAGTTTGCAAAAGAACAGGTTAAATACCTGATACGTCTACAAACTGAATTGTTTGGTCCTGATCATCCCGATACCATTGAAACTCTTAAAACACTCAATCAATTAGATGATTAGTACTATGAAACTACTTGTTTAAATCAAACCCATTTTTAAATATAGGAATTTCCACCCATTCTTGATGCGTTGATTCAACTGCTCCAATATCCACTCGATTGCCTTGTTCTCTGGTATTTCCGGCGTTGTCAATGGCTCCAACAAACCAATTTTGAGAGAATGGAGTGGGTACAGGAACAATAAAAGGGGGTTTAGTGCCATTTCCAACCATTTGTGAATTTACAGTGGGTGTAAAATTTAATAAACCTGCTTCAAAATCTGTGGCTGAAGAGATGTTATTCTGTCTTATATCAGCATTGGTTTGAGAGGCGTTCCCATTAAAAGATTGGGTACCAATGTTATTATTTCTTAAATATTTGAAACCAGTTCCAATCAGGCCTAAGTCAGCTTGTTCATTGTCCCAAAATATATTGTTAACAATCATGGCTTGAGATGAGTTGTCAACATTAAAATATGCACCGCCTGTATTTAGAACAATGGTATTATTGATGGCAAACACACCATAGCCATCACTTTGTGCTATATTCATAACTGGAAAACCCGAATCTGATTCATTAAGTATCAATATATTGTTTTTAATGTCAGTTCTATTTCCTCCAACAATTCTTAATGCACCAGATGCAAATGCATGATTGTTAATAAATGAATTTCTTTCAACTATCACATCCCCTGTTGCCCCTGGAGGCATATTGATGAATAACCCTGCACCAAATTCTGGCACATCTGTGGCCTTACCATTACTGAAAGTTAATCCAGATACTTTAATGTCTGAATTCATGCCAGTATTGATACTCATGACACGTAACTCTTCATCTCCATTGAGATTGGTTTGAAATGATGATCCCCCTAGATTTTGTCCACAGGGGTTATTAAAGAATTCACTCCAGCCTCCACTTACTTCTAAATCGAAATTTTCAGTGGAATTATAGGTATAAGTGCCGCGTAAAAATCCCGATTCAACCAAGTAACTGCCTGTGGCTATTTTAATATGATCACTCTCTGCATTAACAGAGGCTACTAGCATAGCAGCGTTTAACTCTGCACTGGTTGTGACACAAAACTCTTCAGCATTGGTAAATTGTAAAAAACACATTAATAATAAGATAGTAAACTTTTTCATAAGAAACTCCTGTTTAAATATTTAAATACTGAAATTGTTTCAGCCTTATATCTACTAATGCGCGCTTCATCCAAAATAACACAACTATTTTAAAATAATTTACTACTTGTCATTTTTCATCATAATTAAACATTTCTTTGCTATAATTACCTTCTACACTAAAGACAATCTAATAGAAATAACACTCATGAAAAAAATACTACTACTCTTTTTAATGGTTTTACTGACTGCTTGTAACAATGAAACTGATGTGGGATCAAGCAAGCCAAATTCGAATACAGCAACACATACAAGTTTAAAATCACAGGATAAGGTAGAAGTTTCATATTCAGAATTAACAGAATTTAAAACTTTGAGTGTTAGTGAAGGATTGTTTGAGAATGCGCCTGCACTACAAGTGAATTTAACCTTGCCGATTGATGAAAATCAAAACATCGCACAATTAGTGCAAGTGACCCACGATAAAAAAACTGTCAATGGTGATTGGATATACAGTGCAAATCGAATGGTGCTTTATTTTCCTTTTATAGAGTCAAACAGTAAATATGACATCAATATTGATGAAAATTTGATGTCAGTGAATGGTAAAACTATTGGTAAAAAGTTTTTTAAAAGTATTACAACTAGTCCCAAGCAAAAAAATGTGAGGTTTTTATCACAAGCCAATACTTTATTAAAAGACAGTAATAAACTACCGATAGAAGCAGTAAATGTTAAAGATGTAGATTTAAAATTTTGGCGCATCAGGCCTGATCATTATCAACAATTTCTAAAAAACCCAAACCGCAAAGACATTTATTATTTAGAACGATTAAGTGATGTCGCTGATTTGGTGCATACCAGCCGATTTGCTTTAGATAGTATTAAGAACAAAACAGAAACACATAACTTATCTTTAACAAATATTAAACCCTTACAAGAAGAGGGCATTTATTTTGTGACCATGATTCCTGCTGAATCTTACCCGTATCAAGTCCAGTCCAATTGGTTTACTGTGACAGATATTGGTGTTCATTCTCGTTGGTTTAAAAATACTATGGTGGTTTTTGCACATAAAATTCCACAAGCTAATGTTTATAAAAATGTGCAGCTAAGCCTTTATAATGCGAAAGGCAATTTAATTGAATCCCAAAAAACTGATGTCACTGGTTTTGCTGAGTTTTCAAATAATCAAATCAGAGAAGCCACATTATTGGTGGCCGTTCATGGCAATAACACCAATGTTATTCGCTTAAACCAACCCAAAATGGACCTTTCTGAGTTTGCCTTGTCAAGCCGTGATTACAAAGCCCAAGAGCTTTTTCTGTATGCGCCAAGAGATTTGTACCGCCCTGGTGAAACTGTCAATATCAATGCCTTATTGCGTGATGATGATGGTCAGTTGGTAACAGCTTCCCCTGTTCGAGTAGAAATCAAACGACCAGATAACCGCGTTTTTAAAACACTAAATTGGCAAGGCGATGAGAGTGCTTTTTACCAAACACAATTTACTCTGCCCAAAGATGCCATGACCGGATCTTGGCAATTCCATGCGAAACTAGCCAATAATGATGTTTTTGATTATGAATTTTCAGTTGAAGACTTTTTACCAGAAAAACTGAAACTAGCATTATCTGCAGGTAATGAAACGTTACAAATTGATGTCAATGATACTCCTAAAATAAATCTACAAAGTGATTACCTCTACGGCGCTCCTGCTGCTAAGAATCGTTTTGATGCAACAGTAACGGTAACAGCAGCCAACCATTTGTTCGATGAATACAAAGAATACAGTTTTGGTTCTAATAATTACAAGGATTTTGACTTAGATTTTACGACTCCTTCGAAGTTTCTTGATGAAGAAGGCAAAGGAGTATTAGAAATTAAGCCCAATTGGAAGAGAACTGTCTTTCCATTAAGGGTTAAAAGTTTTGTTAATGTTTATGAATCAGGTGGGAGGCCTATTTCACGTAAGATGACCCAAACAGTTTGGCCACATGATGTCGCCATTGGTGTTAGGACATTGTGGGATGGAAAATATGCCAGCCCACAAACAAACAACGAAATTGAATTAGTGGCCATCGATAAATCAGGCAAGAGAGTGGCCCTTGAAAATGTTGAAGTATTGCTTGTTCGTGAAAATGCCCAGAGGTATTGGCATTGGGGTGATAATGGTTGGAGTTATAACCAAAGCCAAAAAAATCTTCCAGTTTACAGTACGGTTGTTGATATTGACGCTGTTGAAAATAACACACTGTCATTGCCTTTGAACTATGGAAATTACAGAGTAGAAATACGCAACATTAAACAGAATCTCATATCTAGTCATCAATTTTTTTCTGGTTGGAGTTGGTATAACCAAAACAGTGCCAAAGGAGATCGACCTGACTTGGTCAAACTTGAGTGGATGGCAGATAATTTAACAACTGGCACAAAAGCCAAATTAAAAATTACTTCACCATATGTCGGAACAGCTTTGGTAACTGTAGAAAGCGATCAATTGTTATGGAAACAGAATATTCAATTGAATACTGCTGAACAGACCATCGAAATTCCCATAGATGCGAATTGGAATAGACATGATATACATGCAAGTGTCATGGTGATACACAAAGGTGAAATCAAACGCAAGCACTTGCCAAAACGGGCTTTTGGTGTCATTCATTTACCATTAAATCGAGATGAAAGAAAATTAAATATTGCCATTGAAAACGATGAAAAGGTCTTGCCAGATCGTGAAGTGACAATACGAATAAAGGCCCAGAACCTGAACGCAAGCAATTCTACTTTTGTGACATTAGCTGCTGTTGACACAGGTGTTTTGAATGTCAGTAATTTTAAAACACCCCAACCACATGAATGGTTTTTTGCAACTCGCAAATATATGGCAGAAATTCATGACATGTACGGCTCAATAATGGCCTTATTAGACGGTAAAAATGTTTTACAAAAATTTGGTGGAGATGCCGATTTGGCCAGAGGTGGAGATGAACCCACATCTGATGTGCAAATTGTTTCAATGCTCAGTGAAAAAGTCCAGTTTGATGCAGATGGATATGCCAAAGTTACATTAAAATTGCCTTACTTCAATGGTGAAGTTCGCCTAATGGCCATGGCATTTAATGAAAACCAGTATGCTGGTGCTGAGAGTTTTATGAAGATAGCGGCGCCTGTTGTGATAGAAACTTCCATGCCAAGATTTGTGGCAAAAGACGATAAAACATTTGCTACGATTGATATCCACAATACTGAGGATGATGCTCTAAGCATAGATTTGCAACTGATTGCATCTGATGCATTGGGTGGAAAAATCACCCAACAAAAATTAGACTTATCTGCCAATGAAAAACGCATCATAAAACTGCCGATAACAGCACAAATGCACCAAGGAACAGGCAGTGTTAATGTCATTGCGAATATTGACCGACAGGATGACTTTTCAGTCAATAGAACCTGGAATATCGGTTTGCGCCCAGCATTTCCTGCCATTATAGAAACCAGTAGAGAGATTATTGATGCTGGGAAAAGTTTTGATTTAGACTCTAAATTATTTGATAAATTTGATCAGTCCAATTTGAAATCTGTGTTAAAACTGTCAAATATTCCTGTACTAAATGCCGATGAACAATTACATCATTTAATCCAGTATCCCTATGGTTGTTTAGAACAAACCACATCACGGGCTTGGCCATTGTTAATGGTTGAAGAATCAGATTTTGGATTGTTTGAAAATGAAAAGCAGATGAAAATATTCTCTGAACGTTCAGAGCTCATTGATGGTGCCATCAGCCGGGTCATGGGTATGTTGCGATATGACGGCAGTTTTGGTTTATGGAGCAGTGACAGTAATGAAGAATATTGGCTCAGTGTTTATGCGACTGACTTTTTGTTAAAAGCAAAATCTATGGGTTATAACATTCCTGAGACACAATTATCAAAAACCATTAAGCGGTTACAATATTATGTGAAAGGCCGTGCCTATCTCAATGCGGATATCACCAGGCATTTGACCAATAAAAATCATTTTAAATTTAGCTACCAAGCTTATGCAGCCTATGTGTTAGCGGGCATTAATCAAGTCAATTTACAGGACATACGTAAATTGCATGATAACTATGCAAAAAATTCTAACAGTCCATTGCCCTTAGCTTATTTGGCCTTAGCTTTAGAAAAAATGGGCGATTCTCGCCGTGCAACTGAGGCATGGACAGCTGCGGTTGATTTTAAATGGAGCCAAGACAGGTATGGTTATTATGGAGATTATGGCTCTAAAATTAGAGATTTAGCGCAAGTGGTGTTATTGGGGACAGAGAGTAATATTGCCAACGGTTTATCAACTTCAACATTCCAACTATTAAAACCTTTACAACAAGAACTAACATCCAGAAGGTGGTTGTCCACACAAGAGCGTGGCACCATATTTAGGTTGGCAAAAGCATTAAAAAATAATGCAAATGTTGGCGATAAGTGGAAAGCAACTCTGGCCATCAGTGAAGCGACAGAAACATTTGATCAGGCGATAGATTTGGTGAAAGTCTGGTATGAGGAAGATGCCAATCGAGATTTTACAATACAAAATACTGGCAACGTCCCCATGTATTTGGATTTCAAAACCCAAGGTTATTTGTCAAAAGCCATCCCTGAAAGCAATGGTATCAATGTAGAACGCCGTTACTTTAACTTGCAAGGCAATAAAATTGACATAGCAAACATGTCTTCAGGTGACATGGTATTGGTTCACATCAAAATTGGTCTAGACAAAAAATACAACTATTTACCCGATGCCATGTTGGTTGAATTATTGCCAGCTGGACTTGAGCTAGAAAACCAAAACCTTGAGCACAGCATGAAATTAGATGACATTAAAATTGATGGCAAAAAGATCCTATCTTGGCAAACTGGTACACGGATAAAACACAGCGAGTACCGAGATGACAGATTTGTGGCAGCGTTGTCCCTGTCTCGCTATAATGCAAATCATTTGTTCTATATTGCCCGTGCAGTCACTCCAGGAACCTACACCGTCCCACCATCATTGGTAGAAGACATGTACCGCCCTGAAATTCGAGCTATTGGTAAAACCATTGACAAGATGGTTATATCAGAAAAGTAGCATTTAGTTACTAATGATGAGTAATGATAAAAACTATTTACCATGAAAGACAAGAAGTTCACGAAGTTTTATGAGTAAGGTGGGCCCTGCCCACCATTATTGACTTAATGTGTTTTATGAAAATCATACCATTTTATGTTTCTCTTATAATTCTTACTTTTGGATTATTAATATCTTTTCTTCTTTTAGAAGATTGGTGGTTAATAATTGTTATTCAAGACAAAGATTATATCGATAGTTATCATTTTGGCAGCGAATCTATGACATCCAATGGTGGTTGGAAATATATAAACAAAGAAGTTTATGCTTGGTCTGGATTTGGAATTGCATCAGTTTGTATGATAGGGCTCATCACAGCAATAATTGCAATGGTAAAAAAGAGCCTGTTTTTAAAACAATTTTCAAATTGGCTGTGTTTGGCCTTTATTATTTTATTCATTTTTTATTAAATATATGAAAACAAAAATATTCCATTCATTTATATTTGCCCTAAGTGCTTTGTTACCACTTCCTTTCTCATTATTTACTATTGGATTGATTGGTGATCACAGCTTTACCAGTGGGCTAAAAATGCTTATCAGACATTCTGAGATGATTGTTCCCTATATAATAATTCCATCAGTGGTGTCTTTCATTTCTGCATTAGTATTAGTTAATCACATCAAATATAAACCTGACATAAAAAACAACAACCGAAAATCATGGGTTATTACAAGCCTATTAATAGTGATTATGAGTCTGTTTATTTGGGCCATAGTCATGGTTTTTAACTTTCAGAATCATGAAAAATGGGCTGGTTTTCAATTGGCATTATATGCTGGGACATTCTATTCTTGGGCTTTGTACCCATTTGGTTTATTGGCCGGTTATCTGGTTTGGCGCCTGAAAGCCAAATCGGTTATTAAGTGATTCATAGACCGAGGTTTACGCAGTGAAATTCCTGCTCTCGCTTAGGCTCGGCTGGAATGACGATATATTAATTAGATTGCTTTAGAAGTCATTATGCGTATCATCCCTGATACTTACCCTGTCCATGAGGGCTTGCATGAAATGTAAATCTGGTGTTTATTTTCATGCCAACCTGAAGGGTGTAGTCAAAGATTCTCCAAATTAATTTTATTTGATGGGCAGGGCCCATCTTACGCAGGGATTTGAATTTAATTATAAAAATTTGGCTTTTGTTGAAATAGATTTCTTCCTAAGATTTTAAGGTCATCCTAAATAAAATACGAATTTATGTATTATAAATGATTGTTTTTATAGGATTGAGATTGATTGTTTTTATAAAACTTGTTTTTTTACTCTAGATTGGATTAGTAGTGACCCAAGGTCAATTCAAATAAAATAAGAGTTTATGTATTATAAGTGAGTGATTTTTTAGGATTGAGATTGGGTTGCTAATGATTCAATATCGAGTAAAAAAAATGGTGGGCCGTGAAGGATTCGAACCTTCGACCAATGGATTAAAAGTCCACTGCTCTACCAGCTGAGCTAACGGCCCCCTAGCTTCTTACTAGAGATAATTCTTGTATGAATGAATCAATATAGAATTATAATAGAATCTTGTGTCATTCACAAGAGGATGCGAATTTTAGGGTATGTTGTTGTCTATGACAAGTATTTTTTTAACTTTTTTATGTATTTTCTAATTTAATTTCGTCTCCACATGCAATAGTTTGTTTATCTATTAAATTGGCATCTTTAAAGATGAGATTTTGCCCAAATTTTATCTTCTTATCAAATTTTCTGTACTTGTTCAATGTGGACAACATTTTGACTTGATCTTGCACGCCTGTTTGTTGATTTATGCTGGGCATAATACATCTTGAACAGGGCTTGACGGCTTTGAAATCAATATTGTTGATAGACAAGTCTTGCCAGTGATCCTCAGCAAAGGCTGTGGTGCCAGAGACGACCATATTGGGTCTAAACCTGTCGACTGATACAAAGGTGTCTAAGCGTGAATTTAAATCATCAATACTGGCTTGTGAAATGACCAACAGCGGGAAACCATCAGCAAAACTAACATATTGGTTAGGCGCTGCAAAATCTTCATCAATCTGTCTTTGTACTTGGTTGTGCATATAAACCAATCGACAAGATATATTAAGTTTATCAGAAAGCCATTTATCTACTTTTTCACAAACATGGGAAGCCATTACTGTATCCTTCCAGACAGTAACCGTGATTTGGTCGTTTTTGTCGCTATTTGGAACGGCTATTTGGTCTTGATTATTCGATAGCATTAATTGTCCATCTATTATGGCGGTTTTAATGGTTGCCATTTTTGAATGTTCGCGCTGGCTAACAAATAGGCCTTTGTCATCAACAATCATCCACCTGCGGTCATAGTTTAAACCAAATGGGCTTAAGTTAGATGAATTTAATTGGATGCCTGCCAGAGATTTAACTGGATAAATATATAGTTCTGTAATTTTTATCATTGGTAGTATGTTGGGTCATTTAATTGTGCGTTTTCAAAACCAAGTTTTCTGTAATAACATGAATCACATTCACCACATGCATTGCCAAGATCATCTGCATTGTAACAAGATACGGTGATGCCATAGTCAACATTTAATCCTGTACCTAATTTAATGATGTCGGCTTTGGTTAAATCTAATAATGGTGTGTGAATGGTAAACTTTTGGCCCTCTACTTGGGCTTTGGTTGCTAAATTTGCCATGTTTTCATAGGCTTGAATAAATTCCTTTCTACAGTCAGGGTAGCCAGAATAATCAACTGCATTGACTCCGATATACATGTCGTTGGCACCAATCGATTCAGCATAACCTAATGCGATGCTTAAAAATATTGTATTGCGTGCTGGAACGTAAGTAATGGGCACAGTGTTGTCTTCTACATCATTGTGATCAGGTACATCTATGTCTGCTGTTAGGGCAGAACCACCAATGCTTCTTAAATCAATTTTTATGACTTTATGCTCATGGGCATCAAAGTAATTAGATACCCTTTGAGCGGCAAATAATTCTGATCTGTGGCGTTGTCCATAATCGACTGCCATGGTATAACATTCATAACCATTGGCTTTAGCAACAGCTAAACAGGTGGTTGAGTCTAGTCCACCAGACAGGAGGACGATACATTTTTTTTTCATGTTTTATTTATCTATTATTTGCCTTGGGCGTCATCCCAAAGAATTTTATGTAGTTGAACTTGCATACGTACCAATAACTTATCATCTAGAATCCATTGCGCCAAATCTGTTGGGTTTAACACATCAGCAACAGGGGAGAGCAACACTTCACATTTATCGATAAGGTTGTAGCGTTTAATGATTTCTAGACACCAGTGATAATCTGTGCGGTCTTTAATAACAAATTTGATTTGGTCTTTTGAATCTAAAAAGTTAATGTTCTCATATATATTTTTCTGATCTTCATTCGAACCGGGTGCTTTTAAATCCATGACAGTAATGACTTTATCATTCACATTGGCAATAGAGATGGCTCCAGATGTTTCCAATGACACGGTAAATCCGTTGTCTATCAATTTGTTTAATAAATTGATACAGCGCTTTTGTGATAATGGCTCACCACCTGTTACACAGACATAAGGTGTGCCATGGCTTTTTGTTTGTTCGATTATGGCGTCAATGTCCATCCATTGGCCACCAGAAAAAGCATATTCGGTATCACACCATGAGCACCTCAGAGGGCATCCAGTGAGGCGAATAAAAACAGTAGGAAAGCCAGACAAGGTTGATTCACCTTGTATGGAAAAAAATATCTCACTGATTTTTAATTGGTTTTTTTGCATGCTATTCAAGTATTAGTGGTCGCGTTGTAATTTGATCAAGCGATTTTTAGCCAATCGTGCCAAGCTGCTGCTTGGGTAATTGTCTATGACTTTTTGTAAATTCTCTTCTGCTTTGACTAAATCGTCCATCTCATAATAACTGTATCCGATTTTTAACCACGAATCTGCTGCTTTAGCACTGGATGGGAATTTTTCTGTTAATGACTGAAACGCGGCCAATGCTTGTGGATATTGACGTTTCACATAATAGGATTCACCTAACCAGTAATAGGCATTATCTGTGAGTTCATTATCTGGGTATTTTTGAATAAAATCTTCAAATGCTCTGGCTGATTCTAAAAAACGTCCAGCTCTTAAATGTGCAAAGGCAATGTCATAGTCATCTTGATCGCTTGATAATTCAGGAGCATTTATGGCTTCAACTACGGCACCATTATTGTAGCCAGGATCAACTTCGACAGTTAAAGCTTGATCATTGCTAGTTACTGTATTTGTCACATTAGTTGATGGTGTATTAATAGATGAGCCATCTGAAAATGTTGGATTACTGGTTTGGCCATTAACAGGTGTTTTGGACTCTAATTCGGCCAACCTAGAATCAATATCAATGTATAACAGTTTTTGTTTTTCTTTAAGTCCATTGATTTGTTGTATTTGTTCTTCTATAACACCTTTAAGTTCTGCAATTTGTTGTTGTAGAGTCTGAACTTGATAAACCACTTCGGTAACATTAGATCTGTTATCTTGTGGTTTTTTCATTAACTTTTCTAACGCAGCTAAACGTTCCTGAATGGTGGCTTCTTTTGCAGCTTGTGCTGATGCAAAAATGGTTAATGATAATACTATTGTAATGAATAAATATTTTTTCATAATTGTTACCTTAATCTAAAAACTATATTGGCTGACATAAAAAACCCGACTTTATGCCGGGTTTCCAAATCCATTAAATTGGACACGTTATGAATTGCTTAGTTCTAAGTTATTTTACTTAGATGTATAAACGATTCTTGCGCGTCTGTTTTGTGACCAACATGAATCATCATTACACAATGAAACAGGTTTTTCTTCACCAAAACTGACAACAGAGATTTGTCCAGCTGAAGCACCTTGTGCTCTCATTAAATTAGCAACAGAATTACCACGCTTTTCACCAAGCGCTAAGTTGTATTCTGGGGTACCACGTTCATCAGCATGTCCTTCAAGAACCATTCTAGCAGATGGGTTTTGACTTAAGTATCTGGCATGAATTTCAATTAAATCACGGTCACGGCTTTCAACAGTGGCTTGGTCATAAGCAAAGTAAATCACACGTTGTGATAATAGACTTTCGCTGTTATTTAAATCTCCAGGGTTACAACAAATATCGTAAAATGTTTTACCACCATGACTAAATGTGGTAACTGGATCAGTTTGAACTTCAGTAGGTGTTGTAACTTCTACAGGATCTTCAGTTTGTTCAACTGGTTTTACAACATCTTTTTTACAGGCCACCATTACTGCTGTCTCTTATACACATCTGACGCTGCCGACGATCTACTCTG
>CAJXVJ010000053.1 GCA_913061105.1 uncultured Alcanivoracaceae bacterium
CCTGTCTCGTGGGCTCGGAGATGTGTATAAGAGACAGGCCTATTATTTCTTGTGGGGAAGTCATACAATATATTAAACTGGCTTTTAAGGCGAATATTACAAAAGAATTTGATGTTCAAAGAATTAGGACTAATGAGATCATTTTTTGTAATATTGAAACAGAAAACCCAGATTTTAAACTTGTATCAAAGCTTCTCAAAAACCTTTCTACCAATCAACTTGAAAAACTAGATTTGGTAGATACATTTGAAATTGAATTAGATAATAAATCATATTACACAATTGTCGATATGGAAGATGGGAACTATATTGCTATTGATAAAAAACGATCAGTGTATAGGCTCAACCACGATCATCAACAGCCTGTACAAAAGGTATTTGATGAAATCGATGAGTTTTTCAATTCATATAACGGCAATAAAGACAGTATTGATAAATTATTTGACTAAGCAATATATTAGAAAAGTTTTAATAACGATCTTCGCACAAAAAAGGATAAAACCACAGAGGACACAAAGTTCACAGAGGATTGATAGGTACAATCATTTGAAAATAGTTGTAAATTATAAGAAATGGATATCATTCTATATTTGATACCAGAATTTTTTCCTCAGCGCTCTCTGTGTCCTCTGTGGTTAATTTATCTTTTTATAAACCCAACAAACAAACCGACTCAACAGCAATCCCTTCACCTCGTCCACAAAACCCCAGCTTTTCAGTTGTGGTGGCTTTTACACTGACTTGATTGACATTTAAGTCCATGATTTTTGCCAAGTTTTCGCGTATGGCTAAAATATGTGGTTGCATTTTGGGTTGTTCGCAGATAATGGTGCTGTCGATATTACTGACTTGATAACCTTCTTTTTTGATTAATTCCATCACATGCTTTAAAAAAACGGAACTATCACAGTTTTTCCATTTGTCATCATTGGGTGGAAAATGCTGACCTATGTCTCCCAGTGCCAGTGCTCCCAATAAGGCATCCACCATGGCATGAATCAACACATCGCCATCAGAGTGGGCGGCAAAAGATTTGTTAAATGGGATTTTAATGCCACCTAATGTTAAATGATCGCCTTCACAAAAAGCATGAACGTCATAACCCGATCCAATGCGCATCATGCGTTTTTCCTTAAGATGTATTCGGCCATTAACAAGTCTTCTGAATAGGTGATTTTGATATTATCGCTGCGGCCTTTGACCATTAATGGTCTGATGCCAGCTTGTTCAAAAGCAGAGGCTTCATCGGTTGTATTTTTAGGATCAGCTGTTTTTAGCACGTCACACAATTGCTTGTAAGGAAACATTTGAGGTGTTAGTGCGGCTTTGAGTTTGTTGCGGTCGATGGTTTTATCTGATTGTTTGCCATCATTGCTGTATTTTATTGTATCGGTGACAGTTTTAACCAGCAAACCGCCTTGGTTGTGTTTGTTACAGGCTTTAATCAGTTTTTCTATATCACTGGGTCTAATACACAAGCGTGCTGCATCGTGGACCAAAATCCAACTGGTATTGTCCACCAAGGACTCCAATATTTCTAACCCATGCAAGACAGATTGTGCCCGTGAAGAACCTCCGGTTGTATACATGAGGGGTTTTTGTGAGTTTAACTCTATGTCTTTCCACAGGTTTTGTTTTTTCGGCATGACCAAAACAATGCCTTCGACTTCATCGATTTTATCAAAAGCATCGATGCTGTGTTGTATGGCAAGTTTGCCTGCAATTTCTAAAAACTGTTTGGGCGTATCTGAAGCAAATCTCTGACCACTTCCTGCGGCTACAATAATGGCGTACATTTTAATCTCGAAATAAGTTGTATTGATTCAATGTGTATTCTAACATTAACACCATTGGTATTCAGTAAATAATATATGACATCTTCACGTTACGACATTCTCTTTGAAAAAGTAAAAATTGGACCGGTAACGGCGCCGAACCGATTCTATCAAGTGCCGCACTGTAATGGCATGGGACATCGGTTCCCTCGGTCTTTGGCAAAGATGCGTGGCATTAAAGCCGAAGGGGGTTGGGGTGTGGTGTGCACTGAAGAAGTAGAAATTCATCCCTCCTCAGATATTACACCGTATAATCAAGGCCGATTATGGGATGATTCGGACATTGGAAATTTGCGTTTGATGACAGATGCCGTACATGAGCATGGTTCATTGGCAGGCATTGAATTGGTCTATCAAGGTTTAGCGGGCAAAAACCATTATTCACGTTTACCAACATTGGGACCAACCCATGCCAGCGTGGCTGGTGGTTATCCCATGCAAGCACGGGCCATGAATAAACGTGACATTAAAGAGTTGAGAAAATGGTACCGCGATGCGGCGATTCGATCCAAAAAAGCGGGTTTTGATATTGTTTATACCTATGCTGGTCATGGATTATCGGTATTGATGCACTTTTTATCTCGACAACACAATGACCGCACCGATGAATACGGTGGCAGTTTAGAGAACCGAGCACGCTTATTAAAAGAAGTGTTAATTGATACAAAAGAAGCAGTCGGTGACACCTGTGCGGTGGCTTTGCGTATTGCTGTTGATGAATTATTAGGTAAAAACGGCATACAAGCCAGTGGTGAAGGCAGTGATATTATTGAAATGTTGGCAGAAATTCCTGATTTGTGGGATGTAAATGTCTCTAGTTGGGAGAACGATTCTCAAACTTCTCGTTTTTCATCTGAAGGGTTTCAAGAACAATACACCAAACATGTTAAATCTTTAACCAGCAAACCAGTCGTTGGTGTGGGGCGCTTTACATCACCTGATACCATGGTTTCACAAATTAAACGGGGTGTATTAGATTTGATAGGTGCGGCACGGCCATCCATTGCCGATCCTTTTTTACCAAATAAAATTAAAAACGATAAACTAGACACCATTCGGGAATGTATTGGTTGTAATATTTGCGTCTCAAGTGATAATTATGCCGCACCGATTCGATGCACCCAAAACCCAACCATGGGAGAAGAATGGCGCCGAGATTGGCACCCAGAAAAAATTAAACCCAAACATGACGATGCTTCAATACTCATTGTGGGTACTGGTCCAGCAGGACTTGAATGTGCGCATGCATTAGCAAATCGTGGCTATGATATAGTTATGGCAGAAAAAAAGTCAGTGGCAGGTGGACGTGTGTTATTAGAGTCCCGATTACCAGGTTTGTCAGAATGGAAGCGTGTGATGGATTATCGACTGAATGCTTTACAACAAATGCCGAATGTAGAAATTTATTATGAAAGTGAGGTGACGCCTGAAAACCTCGATGAATTTGGTTTTGAAAATATTATTGTTGCCACCGGTTCGACATGGAAGAACAATGGTCAAGGACGTGATGGCAGGCAAGAACTCAAAACCGATGGTTCAATAAAAATACTGACACCAGATGATTTAATGAATGGTGTTGAGCCAGAGGGAGAGGTGCTTATTTATGATACAGACCATTATTATATGGCAGGTGTTTTAGCTAACAAATGTTTAGATTTAGGTAATCAAGTGACCTATATGAGTCCAGCCAATCGGGTCTCAGATTGGACTGAAAACACGCTCGAACAACAACGCATTCAATCTCAACTGATGAATAAAGGTGTGAAATTATCATTGAACCAAAACCTGTTAGAAATCATTGACAAGCAAGTGGTGTCAGGATGTGTTTACAGCAGTATGGAATCTCGAACATCCTGTAAAACATTGGTTCTAGTAACAGAAAGAACCCCAAATGATTCATTATATACAGCGATTGAATCTCAGCAACCGTTTAAGCATTTTGCCTTAATTGGTGATGCCTATGCACCTGGTATTATTGCACAAGCGGTACATTCAGGACATTTGGAAGCACAGGTGTTTGGTGATAA
Source organism: uncultured Alcanivoracaceae bacterium (assembly GCA_913061105.1). GTDB lineage: Bacteria > Pseudomonadota > Gammaproteobacteria > Xanthomonadales > Marinicellaceae > NORP309. The sequence goes on from CAJXVJ010000053.1 coordinate 3,863, forward strand.
AAATCCAAATAAAAATGTTTTCAAACGCGATAAGGGCTATAATCCGGCTTAATGAAACCTCAAATTAAAGCCATTATATTGTGCGTCAGTGTCTTGTTTGTCTCTCCTGCGATAAGCAACTCGACCCATTGGAGCCGTTTTATCACCACTCAAAGTCGTGATGAAGTCACCATAAGTTTTAGGCAAAAACGCAAGAATCAATCCTGGTCGATTGAATGGCATGTAAAAAATGACAGTGATGTTAAGGTTGAGCCGATTCTATTATCCCGTCATTATGTTTGCAAAAATGGTGAATCTCAAGCACTTCAACAACAATCTTTGGGCATTTATCTGCCAGGTGTTCACAGAAAAGGCAGCATTAAAGACAAAGGAATTTGTCCCAACAGTAAAATCAAGTTTGTTGAAATAGAGTCTGAAATAGTTAAGATTAAGAATGAAGCAGAGACACCTGTTAGTTTTCCATGATTCGCCAAGTTAAGATACAAGATCTAGATCAATGCTACGCAATAGAAAGCACGGCCTATGCTGGTGATGAAGCCGCAAGTAAGGAGAAAATAGCCACAAGAATAAATACCTACCCCCAAGGGTTTATTGTTATGGAACATGAGGGACAGGTCGTCGGATTTATCAATGCTGGTGCTTGTCACGAAGTTGAATTATCTGATGAAGAGTTTAAAGAGCTTATTGGCCATGATCCAAAAGGCAAACACATTGTTATCATGTCTGTTGCTGTTCACCCTCAATTTCAAAGAAAAGGGTTTGCCAGTAAACTAATGCAGACTTTCATAGCTCACATGAAACAGTTGGGAAAAGCCGATATATATTTAATTTGTCAAACCGAATTAATTGAGATGTATGCCAGTTTTGGGTTTAAATACCTGAGTGAATCGGATTCAGATCACGGCGGACTGGCTTGGCACGATATGGTGCTCAATCTAGAATAAAAACGTTATTCAAAAAATGAAGAGACTTCTTCTAACTCCAAACGTTTTAAGTCTGGTACTGTGGCATCTTCAGCTGGATGGCCACAAACAAGTATTAAAAAAGGCCGTTCATTTGTTGGGCGTTTCAAAATATCTTTTAAAAACCCCATAGGACTGGGTGTATGTGTCAAGGTAGCCAAACCACTTGCATGTAAAGCAGAAATCAACATACCGCATGAAATACCCACTGATTCAGGTGTATAATAATGTTTGATGCGGTTGCCCTGCTCGTCTAACCCATAACGTTCTGCAAATATGGCAATCAACCAAGGGGCTTTTTCTAAAAATGGCTTATTGGTATCTGTGCCTAGTGGTTCGAGTGCTTTAAGCCACTCCTTGCTGGCACGGTGTTCATAAAACTCCTTTTCTTCAATTTCAGCGGCCTCACGAATCTTGGCCTTTATTTCAGAATTGCTGATAGCTACAAAGTGCCAAGGTTGCATGTGTGCGCCACTTGGCGCAGAACCAGCTGCTAAAATGCATTGTTCAATGATTTCTTTTGCAACTGGTTTATCTGAAAAATCTCTAACGGTTCTGCGTTTTTGTAAAAACTGATTAAACTCTACAGCACTTTGCCTCATCTCATCATCGCTAAGATAGCTAAAATAAGGCAAAGGAATAAAGCCTTTCATTTATTGTCTTTTTCCTTCAAATGAAACTGTTAATTCTAGAGTTTCAGAGGCTTTACCTAAATTTTTAGTGATGCCATAATCAGCAAGTTTTAAGGTTGTGGTGCCTTCAAAACCAGATCTGTATCCGCCCCATGGGTCTTTGCCTTCACCAATTTTTGTGATTGCAACAGTGATGGTTTTTTCAACACCATGTAGGTTTAACTTGCCAGTCATTGTGCCTGTGTTATCAGCATTTAGGGTGACTGATTCGCTGACGAAGGTAGCTTTAGGGTGTTTTTCAACGTCTAAAAAGTCTTTATTTCTTAAGTGAATGTCTCTTTCAGCATGGTTGGTATTAACGCTTTTGGTGTCAACAACAATGCTTAGATTAGATGCCTCAGGTTTTGTAGCATCAAAACTGTATTCGCCAGTAAATGAGTCAAATCTACCCACAATCCATGACATGCCCAAATGAGAAATTTTAAATTGAACAGAAGCATGCATGCCTTTGGTGTCAATTTTATAGTCAGCTGCATTTGCGGCAGAAGAAATAAGCAGTGTAGCTAATAGGGATAATAATAGTTTTAGTTTCATATGTGTCTCGTTGTTTTTATTAGGATTAATGTTTAAATTTTGTTAATTAATTTTGCTTGATAACATGCGTTTCAGCGTATTATTTTTGTTAATAAAATGGTGCTTCAAAGCTGCTAACATGTGTAAAGAGGCCAATATTATTAAAGCCAATGTAGAAGTTTCGTGAATTTCTCCAGCTAATTCTGCTTGGGGTTCACCATTGGCAACCAATGCAGGAATATCAAACCAACCAAAAAACTCAATGCCAGCACCCTCCGCGGTTGAAATCATCATGCCACTGATACAGCAGATTAATATTAACAGATATAGTAGTGCATGGGCAATCTTTGCTAATTTTAGTTCTATTGGTTTATTCGGTTTTATGTGTGAAACCTTGGGGTTTTTCCATTTCCAGATCAATCTAAAGATAAATAAGAATGCAATGAGCAAACCAAAACTTTTGTGCCACCAAGGGAACACATGGTAATTGGGGTCATAATAATCCATATCATGCATGATTTTACCTATGACAAATAAGCCAATTATTATTAATGCCATTACCCAATGAAGTAAAATAGTGACCAGTCCATAGTTGTTTTGTGTATTAGTTATCTGCATGGTTATTGATAACAAATATCTAAGTAGCGTTTAATGACTGTGGGCATGCCCTGTTCGATGCATTCTATGGTTAAAACGTGTCCAATAGAAACCTCTAAAATATCTTTGATTTTTAAAAAGGCTGCAAGGTTATTTGAATCAAGGTCATGACCTGCATTGACACCTAGACCAAGTGATTGGGCCAGTTTAGTGGCATCACTGTACTTATTGATGACGTTTTGTTGATTATTTGTACCATAATTTGAGGCAAATTCTTCCGTATACAGTTCTATTCGATCAACACCTGTTTTGGCGACCAAATTCACCTGTTCGATATCTGGATCTAAAAATACAGCGCTACGTACACCGTAATCACGAATCTCTTTGGCTAACTGACTGAGTTGTTTTTGGTGTTTGGTTAAATCCCAACCATGATCTGATGTGACTTGATTGACACCATCAGGCACTAGCGTGCATTGGTCAGGTGTGGTATCAGCAATAATTTTCATGAAATCTTTAGAAGGAAATCCTTCAATATTATATTCAACATCAGGATAATCTTTTAAGAACTCTGCCAATTCATAGGCATCTTTGACTGTGATGTGACGCTCATCTTGGCGTGGGTGGACTGTAATGCCATGAACACCAAGGTCAATAAACTTTTTTGCAAAGTTAATCACATTGGGAAAATCTCTGCCACGAGAATTTCGCAACAAGGCGATTTTATTTACATTTACACTGAGTTTAGTCATTAATCTATTATATGGTATATTTGAACTGATTTTAATCGCTTTGACTTATATTGGAAACTATTTATTTGCTATAATCATAATTATGAATAAGTATAGTAAAAACCAAGAAAAAATAAAGGCCTTAACTGAAGAACAATACCGTGTTACTCAAGAAAATGGCACTGAAATGCCAGGTTCAGGTGAATACAATGATGAGTATAGCAAAGGCATTTATGTAGACATCGTCTCGGGTGAGCCTTTGTTTGTTTCCAGTGATAAATTTGACTCTGGTTGTGGCTGGCCTAGTTTCAGCAAACCAATTACCGATGAATTTATCAAAGAAATAAAAGACACATCTCATGCAATGATAAGAACCGAAGTCAGGTCTTATAACGGAGACAGCCATTTAGGACATGTGTTTACTGATGGACCTCAAGATTCTGGTGGGTTACGCTATTGCATTAATTCAGCTTCTTTAAAATTTATACCACTGGATGAAATGGAAAAAGAAGGCTATTCAGATTATATTAAACTTATAAATTAGAGAAAAATTTCATGGCAAAAGAAAGAGCAGTTTTAGCAGGTGGGTGTTTTTGGGGAATGCAGGATTTAATCCGAAAACTAGATGGAGTCATCACAACCCGAGTGGGATATACTGGTGGCGATGTGGTCAATGCCACCTATAGAAACCATGGGACTCATGCTGAAGCATTAGAAATTGAGTTTGAAAATGAGACCATTAGCTTTAGAAACATATTGGCTTATTTTTTCCAAATCCATGATCCATCTACAGTTGATCGTCAAGGCAATGATAAGGGTGAATCCTACCGTTCTGAAATTTTTTATACCAACGAATCACAAAAAGCCATGGCGCTTAAAACCATTGATGATGTTAATGCATCTGGATTATGGCCTGGACCAGCTGTGACCAAGGTATCAGCTGTTGGTGATTTTTGGGAAGCAGAAATTGAACACCAAGATTACCTTGAGCGAATTCCGAATGGTTACACGTGTCATTTTCCTCGCCATGATTGGGTTTTGGACGATTAAACCAATTTTGTTCCGTTAGCAACCAGGCTATCTGGAACAGCCAAAACCACGGCGCCATCTTTTTGGTGGAAACCTGTAACCAAGCATTCGGACATCAACGGGCCAATTTGCTTGGCTGGAAAATTTACCACGGCAACGACTTGCTTACCGATTAAGTCATTAAGTGAATACAAATCAGTGATTTGAGCACTTGATTTTTTTATGCCCAATTCTTCGCCAAAATCTATGTGCAATACATAGGCTGGATTTCGGGCTTGAGGAAAATCTTCAGCTTTAACTATTGTGCCAGTTCTTAACTCGACTTGAACAAAGTCTTTCCATTCTATATTTTTCATACTTTTTACCATTGCTTCAGATTTATGCAAAACTCTCTATAAGCCATTATAACTAGTTTTATCCTTTACGAACTTGAGAAGGGGTTTTTCCATAATGTTTTTTAAAGATACGTGAAAAATAAGCCAAGCTTTCAAAACCAGTTCCATAAGCAATTTCTGTAATAGAATGTTTGTTGAGTTTTATTAGGTTTAAGGCATGTTGCATGCGGGTGTCTATTATGACTTGATTGGTTGTTTTATTGAGTTCACTTTTGCATCTTCGATTTAATGATGAGCGGCTCATCGCCAAAGTACTAGATAAGCTTTCAACACTGAGTTTCGGGTTAGAAATTTGTTCTAGTATTTCACTTTGAAGTTTTTCAGTAAAACTACTGCGCGTATTTATTTTTGTCAGACTTTGACTTAATTCAGTTTTAATGGTTTCTCTAATGAGTTTAATGCCGTTGATCAGCCTTATCACCCGTAAAATCAATTCTGATGTATCAAAAGGTTTGGTTATATAGTCATCAGCACCAGATTCTAACCCTGTAACAGTGTTACGTTTACTAGATTGTGCGGTTAACAATATGACAGGAATGCTTTTTGTAACATTGTGGCTTTTAAGTTTTTTTGTTAATTCAAAACCATCCATTATTGGCATCATTACATCAGAGATGATTAAATCAGGCAAACAGGACTGTGCCAATGCAAAACCTTCTTGACCATTGCTGGCTTGAACGATTTCATAATAGCTTGATAATCTAGAAACTATAAATTCACGCAGCTCTTGATTGTCATCAACTACCATAATGGTAGTTTTGTCATCAGATTGTATCTCTTCAGAAGCATCATGTTTTTGCTCAACAATTATATTTTTTTCGTCTCTAAAATTTTCAGTTTTTCTTGCAACAGGTTCAATCAATTGAGAATCATCAAAATGCCCATGGCCTTTTTTCATCCACAAGATAAAGGCACACCCTTGATTTGGTTTGTTGATAAGTTCAACCTTTCCATCATGAAGTTCTATTAGTTCTTTTACAAAAGATAAGCCAATGCCTGTGCCAGGTTCTATTATGTGTTTAGAGGCTTCATCTTGTGTGTATCTCTCAAATACTTTTTTCTCAAATTCTGGACTAATTCCCTTGCCGTTATCACTGACTTTCACTCCAAAAATCTTATCCTTTTCGATTAGAGATACCTCGATAAGGCTACTTTTACCACTGTATTTAATGGCGTTGGCAACTAAATTTGAGATGCACTTATCTATTTGGTCTTGGTCAAAATATAAAAAATGAATTTCTTTTGTATTTGCCGCTATTAAATATTGGTTCTGTTGTTTGGCAAGAACTGTAAATCGATTAACGATATTATTGATGGTTTCAGATATATTGTACCGTGCAATATGCAATGGAAAACGACCAGATTCAAGTCGGTTAATGTCCAGAACCTGACTCACCAATGATAGCATTTTTTTAGAGTTTCTTAGTGCCGTATTAACTGGATGGAGAAAGCTTTCATCTAATTCCTTGTGGTCATCTAAAAAAGCCTGAAGTGGAGCAATGGTTAATGTCAAAGGTGTTCGAAACTCATGTGAAACATTACTAAAAAAGCGGTCTTTAATTTCTTGTTGTTGTTTTAAATCATTGGCTTTTTCTTGTACATCGGCAGTTCTTTCTTCAACAATATTCTCTAACTCTTGATTTCTAAGTTTTAATTTTTTTGTGCGCCATTTTTGAGTGAGCCATGAGCTTAATAACAAAAGTAATAATCCGATAATGCTATAAGCTATTAAAGCCATTGTACTCAAATACCAAGGCGGAAGAACTGTAAAATTTAAGCTTTTTCTGCTAATTCTTCCCCAGGCATCTATGGCTTCTACATCAAATTGATAATCATGACCGCGCAACAATGTAAAATCTTTGTGGCCTTCATGACTCCATTCTGAAAAATCTACATGACTGCTGCCTATTAGCCTGTGTCGGTAACGCACTTTATTTGAGTATACCGGGTTGGCAATACTATAATCAGGCAATGCATAATAAATCCTGATTGAGTTGTTTTGTTGGTCAAGTTCAGGTAGTTTAGCAATGCCTAAGCCACCATAAATTTCTTCTTGGTTGTTTAAATTGAGTATTTTGCGTATATTAAGAGTTACTTTTTTCGGAATGTTTTTAATTCGATTAATATTTGTTCGAAAAATTTCTCCATTTGCCATACTAAACCAGAGTGTGTTTTCATCACTCTTAACAAAACCTTTATAGCCGCTGTCGGGAAAATAACGGAACATGTCTTCATTGGTTTGCCATTGTTGTTGAGGGTCTTTATACAAATATCCGGTTCTATTTCCAATTCTATACCATAGATTATTTTGTTCATCCTCATAAAGTCTGAAAACATCCAAGTTTTTTGTATGGAAAACCTTGGGTAAATGTGATAAAAATTGGAATTGTGGGTTTCGATCTTGATTAAAATTCATTAATCCATCATTGGTTCCAAAAACCATTCCCATTGATGTGTTAAATGGCATAACATTGTTGGCACCCAATCCGTCTTTATCAATATATTTTGTAACAATGGTTTCTTTATCATCGTATTGGGCATTCTCAACACGGTACAGTTCTTGGGTTGATGTTCCTGCCCACAGAATACCGTTTTCAATGGCAATTGAATAAAGCTCATCAGAAGTATCAGGTATATTTTGTGTTATCCATTGATTATTTTCATATTTAATTCTAAATATCCCTTCGTCACTGCTAACAAATAATGTATTGGTCAATGGTTCAATCACAAATAATTTGGCAAAATTGGTTTTAATGATATTTTCAGTAGTGGCCAGTTGTCCTTTATCATCATAAGCAATTGCAAATACACCATCAGTCCCTCCATAAATTAAGTGGTTTTCATATTTAATCGCCCCCCATGTGCTTTTGTGTTGTGAAGAAACATTTTTAAAATAAGCTGGTGCTATAGAGTTTTCTTCTACTTGTAGTTGATTGATTCCATCACCTAAAACCGTAACTGTGTTATCTACGCTGGTTATCCATTCAGAATTGGTAGAGTTTTTATGAGTTTTATAGTGACTATAAACATGTGGAGGCACCATTTTAATAATATGGGGTGCGCCAGAAATCCAAATGTTACCTTGAAAACCTTCTATTACGGATAACAGGGTGTTAGTGCCCATGCCATGATCTTGGGTATAGTGTTTTACCAGTTTGAACTCTTCATTAACGATGAATAATCCGTTATATAAAGAGGTTAAATAATAATAGCCATCGCGTGCCTGAATACCATTGTATATATGTGTTTCATCTACAAAATCTAGATTAGATAACCTTTGATTCGCTTGCTTATTAGTGACCTCAAAAAGCCCGTGTTTGGCTGTGATGAGAATCAGATTACCTGCTCTATTTCTAAGCATTTTTCTAACAACAACATTTTTTTCAAGTACGATTCCAGTTTTTTCAATATTAAAATCTGAACCAATTTTTAATATGCTAATATTGGGGTCATCGTTACTTTTAAAATAAAACTGGTTGTCTACGCTAAATAGGCGATGAGACCCTACTTTATAGTCAAATAGTTTAATTGTGGTACCATCCCAAAACAAAACAACTTCATTGGCTAAAAAGACAACCCCTTGACTGGTTGATGCAACAGACCAAATTTCACCAAATTGTTTGTCTTCAAATGACCAATCATCTAATAATGAATAATAAGTTAAAATGCCATGATCATTTGCTTGATAAAAGCCAATGTCATTGGTGGTTCCTACATAAATTTTTTCATCTTTCCAAATGCTGAGGCTGCGAATTCGTGATTTTTGTGGGGTCATGTAAATTGACCACTGTTCCCCATCCCATTCATTTAAGCCTGTTCCAGTGCCGTTATAGATTAATCCGTTTTTAGCTTGTGCCAACCACCAATTTTGATTGGCTCCTTTATGAGCAAATGAATCATAAGTTTCTGTGACAGGCATGCCAATTTCTGCATATTTCGATGACTGAGCGGAGAAATTAAAGCAAAAGAGTAGGGCAAGTAAAAAGTGAATTCTGTTAATGATAATGACTTTATTCGGGTTATTAATTATTATCAGTATTGTACACTTTATTTTGTGAATTAAACATGAAAAAAGCCTGTGAATTTCACAGGCTTTTAGAGTCATAAAAAGAATATTTCTATCCAGTTTGTTCAATTGTTTCGATCTAATTGATTTAGAATCCAGGTTGTTCAAACCCGTTATCAAAGATTAAATCTAAGCCTGAACAATCATTTTCGAAAACACAGGCGACCCATTCAGGATGGTCTACAAATGGGTTGCGGTTTTCCTGCCAGAAAAACACCGTATCATTTCTGAGTCTTTCTATGTTATCAACAGGATCATCTATGTGCCATTGTAATAATGTACTTAACAGTCCCATGTATGGCCCGCCACTTGTTATGTCGCTGATGTTATTGGTTAGTGTTAGATCAGGTTCCATTTGTAACGGCTGGCTATCTGGATCTATTTGTGTGCCTTCATACCTGACATCCATATAAAACATGGCCCTGGCAATGTCTCCTTTGCGGAAATCCCATACCTCAAAAACTGAGCCATTTGTTAAGTTTGACATGCCTGTACCACCTACCCCGTTATAATCATCAGTGGCTAATGAAGTACAAGATGAAACACAGTTATCAAAATATTTAGAGCCACGTTCAGAATTGTAACTGCTATTAGAGATCATCAAATGGTGTGCATCTGTTCGTGCAGCATTATTAGAACCCATGTCATCGTCTTTAAAACCTTTCGATTGTGGCCAAGTGTGTTCGCGATTGTAGTCATTATTTCCAGTAGCGACATTCACATAAGACGTGTTTTTATAAACGGCTAGTACGTTTTCCGCTACCATATCATCTAAATCAACATTCGGGTTTGGATCTTCATCAGCAAAACCCAAAACATCCCATGTATCAGTCTCACTACTTGAATAATCAAAAGACTCCGCCACTCTAATAATGTTATGCAGTGAAGTTCTTAAATTTTCTGGTGATGAAACATCAACATTGGCATAATATGGTAAAACCGGACATTCATCATTCTTCGCACCTGGTGTAGGCAATACTTGATCATAAGATGAAGTATCTAAGGCTGCACCAAATCCATTTGGACATCGGGCATTAGCAACACTGCTGGCATTAGAGTCTGCATTTTCATCAATTTGTCCACCTGTTTGGTTAAGTAGAGTTAATAACCCAGCATCATCGTTTTGTCCAGAATCATAAACCAATGCATCGATAAGATTGGTATCTGTCACAGGATCGCTAATTGTGAAATTACTGAAATTACTGAAATAGAGCGCAACAGCACTGACATTGTCATTTAATGTAATACCATCTACGAGATAATAACCATTGCTATCGGTGTTGTTACCGGTTAAATCAATGATTTGTTCAATGCTATCTGTAGCACCATCATACATGATAACTGTCACGTCCATGAGAGATGTTCCGCCAACACCACCATCATAAATTTCAATAAAATCAGCTGATCCAACTGCATCAACTTCATTAATTATAATCAATGGAGCAGTTGGTGGAGGAGGTGTTCCAACGGCGTTTGGTGTTGGATCTCCTTCAAAAAATGTATTGTTGAGGTCTTCAGAGGTTTCATCGGCTCCATTAATACCATTGCCTGCTGATTGTGTTTCTACACCTTCGCTTAAATCAGCACGCTGCCAACTTTTCCCGCTCGGATGTTGACTTGTTGCGATGACTGCTTGGTTAGCTATTGATGTATCACTGGCATATGTCGATGTGTCTGCATCGGCATCTGTCACACTATCAATTGAAACACCAGATTTGTCAACGGCTTCATTTTTGTCTCCCCACAAGACATAATCTAAATCTTGAACCAGATCATTGGCTCCATCCCACGAATAAAGAATCAAAACCTCCCCACCTGATAGACCACTTTCAAGATCATGTATAGATCCAGAAACGGCTTCTCGCATATCAGCAATTGAATCAGGACTGCCTGCATCTTCAAAGATTTCGTAAGTTGGGTTTTGTGAATAAACTGAAAAGAAATCGTCAGAACCATTTAAAGCGATGGTTTGGTATTCGCCGGCGGCGATTGATGCACCATCAGGAAAACGGGCATGAAAATCAGCAAAACCGCCACCACCACCTGCTCCTAATACGATTTGATAATAGTAAGTACTACTGCCAGCAAAAGTGGCATCGGTTAAATACACATCTGATAAATCAACAGGGGTAGCTCCGTTATTGTATATTTCAACAAACTCACCGTTTGTTGGTGTAACAGCAAGTTCAGTAATGAGTAAATTACTGACATCAGCTAAGCTTGAAATGGAGAATAGAGTGGTAAATGCGAGTAAAACTTTTTTCATAAATAATCTACAATATTTTTATTGGTCAGCGATTATACATTAACTGTCCAAATAAATAAAGGCGCAGTTATGCGCCTTTATTAGAGCCCTTTACTATTATGGTTTTACTTAGGAGTCATGAATTTATTTGCTATCAATGCAATTAAACCGACAACAGCTAAACCAGTTCCAAAAGTTGGCATAACAAACATCAAAGGTACACCTATTGCCATTATTGCCAGTCCCCACATGCCCAAGTCTGAAGTTTGTGATTGTGAATCTGAATAATGGCTTATTTTAGCAATCAAGTTATCCAAACTAAATTTACCTGCGCCACTAAATAACAATGGCAATAACATGATGATATACAATAAGGGTAATTTGTAATTACCAAAGCCATCACCTGAAATAGCATAACCTTTCCATAACTCGCTTAAGCTGGAATAATTATCTGGCCAATGGACAGCAGCTGTGGCAACAACTGTAATCATAATTAATGAAATGGCTGCGAAACGTGTAAACAAACCCAATAGAATCAGGATCGCACAAATAATCTCTCCCCACATGGCCATGCTCCAGCTGATTGCTGGATCAATAGAGTCGAATGGGAATGGAAAAGAGTCTTGAATAGATGCAAACCAGTTTCCTTCTGCACCACCATCGTACTTCATTTTGCCGGCTTCCCAAAATTCCCAAAATAAAATAAGTCTTAAAAAGATTTGTGGCAGGAAAGTACCAGCAGCATTCAATCGGGTAACCAATTCGTGCCAAAGGGTTTTGCTTGTTTTTAATATTTTCATTAACTCTCTCGTTTGTTGTTGTGATTAAGATGACCCAAAATATAGAAATAAATTACCTGTCTCTTATACACATCTGACGCTGCCGACGATCTACTCTGTGTAGAT
>CAJXVJ010000054.1 GCA_913061105.1 uncultured Alcanivoracaceae bacterium
TGGGCTCGGAGATGTGTATAAGAGACAGATAGTGAAAAAAGTAATAAAATGTATTTCATAAATTTGGTTTTGTTAATTTAGTTTGGTTAATAGACAACAGTAGTACAGGAATTACTGCAAAATTGTGGCGATTTTTTCACCTAATTTTACAATTGTGTTTTCAATTAGTGATTCATCCAATTGCGCAACATTGGGTGGGAGTAACAAGATTACAGTTGAACCCATGTTAAATCTTCCGACTTCTTCACCTTTTTTTAGCATGGTGTTCTCATTTAATGGCACGACTTGTACTTTTTTTGCATAAGGAGGAGTCACTAAACCATTGAAAACAGTTTCCATACTTGAAACCATTATTGCACCTACCAAAACATAGGCAATCGTACCGATTTCTGTTTTCATGTAACAAACCAATCTTTCATTGCGAGCAAATAATCGAGGGATAGACTCAGCAGTCCATTTAGCTACGCTAAACAAGCGCCCTGGTATATGAACAGTTTTAGTAACCTCACAATCAATTGGTGCATGCATACGATGATAGTCTTTTGGGGACAGATATATTGTTGCAAATTGACCATCATAATAGGATTGTGCTATGTTTTCGTCACAAGCCAGCAGTTCTTGTACACTAAAATCAAAGCCTTTCGCCTGAAAAATACGGCCTTGTTCAATTTTTCCACATTGGCTTATCGCACCATCAACAGGTGAAATAATGATGTTCTTATCTTTGTCAATTTCTCGAACACCTTTTTTAAGTGATCGGGTAAAGAAGGCATTAAAGTGTTTGTAGTCATCTAAGTTTGCAGATGCTGCTTCTTGCATGTTGACATTGTATGACTTACTTATTTTATTTATGATGTAATTTTTCAAGGGTTTCCATTCAACCCGCATCAGCCAATGTACTATGGAGGACAGAAACCTATGAGGAAGTATATACTGCAACCAAGTATAAATTTTTCTTTTCATCACATGCCCTCAAGTAAAAGTAACAAGTCTGCCGAAATGATAGTGGCATCATGTGGAGTGGGGAAAATACCATGTAATTTTTTATCGGGATTAATAACAAATATTGCTGCAGTATGATCAACATTGTAATTTAAAGTTGTATCATCATGTTCTTCAACATGATAGGCAACACCAATTTGAGTAGTTAGTGATATTATATTTGCATTATCTGCTGTAGATGCAATAAATTCTGAATTAAAAAAATTGATGTAGTTTTTTAATACATCGGGTGTATCACGGTCAGGGTCCACTGATACAAATAAAACTTGTGGGATAGAATCTGGTGATTTACTTTTAACCAGTTTATAAACTTTTTGAATTTCCGTTAAAGTAGTTGGGCATACATCTGGACAGCTAGTAAATCCAAAGAACATTAATGTCCACTTACCTTTAAAATCATCTATGGTGATTTCTTTGTTATTTTGGTCAGTGAGTTTAAAACCAGTAAATTTTTTTGCTTCTGGATAAACCAATAAAGATTTGAAGTTAACTTCTTTATTCTGATTGAAATATCGATCTGAAGTGATGAAGCCTGCGACGCTTGCAATAATTATCAAAATTATTGCCATTATTTTTTTAATATATGTAGATTTGCTCATGAAAATTATTGACTTAAAATAAAACTGTAGGCATTGTACGTTTTTTACTCAATATATACATAATCTTGTGACAAAAGAACAACTATTTATTCAACTTGTTGAAAAACTGTCATCAAATAAATTGTTTTTTGGCCATGCAGTCATTGATGCCGAAGACGAAGCAATGATGGTCATCATGCAATTGTTTAAACAAGAAGTTGATGAAATATTAACCAGTGGCAGTACAAAAATAGATGATGAGTCTATTAAACTAGCAGAAAATATAGTCTCTGAACGACTAACAACTTTAAAACCAATGGCTTACATTTTAGGAAAGGTACATTTTTGTGGATTGAATTTTATCAGTGATGAACGTGCATTGGTACCGCGCTCTCCAATAGCTGAACTGATATTACAAGGTTTTACTCCATGGATTGATATTGCAAAAATTAATTCTGCGCTAGATTTGTGTACAGGCAGTGGTTGTATTGGTATTAGTTTAGCTAAACATACTAAACAACTGGATGTTGATATCTCAGACATATCGCATGATGCCTTATCATTGGCCAAAGAAAACATTGAGGTGCACCAAATTCGAACAAGAGTGAACGTTATTCATTCTGATTTATTTGAAGATATAACAAAAAAATACGATCTAATTGTTACAAATCCGCCTTATGTGAGTGATGATGAATATCAAGAATTGCCTCAAGAGTATAAAAATGAACCCAAATTAGGCCTGGTTACCTCACAACATGGCTTAACAATTCCCGTCCAAATTTTATACCAAGCACCAGAATATATGAAGGATAATGGATTCTTGTTTCTTGAGGTTGGTTACAGTGATGGTGCTTTAAATGGTGCCTTTCCTGAAATTAATATCGAATGGATAGATTTTTTAAATGGTGGGCAAGGTGTTTGTGTATTTAGTAAGGAAAAGTTGTTAGAATACAGAGATTATTTTAAAACCTTTTTGAAGAGATAAAATGTCATTTAATTCGTTTGGAAAATTATTACAAATCACAACTTTTGGTGAAAGCCATGGGCCAATGATCGGTTGTGTTATCGATGGGTTTCCTGCAGGTATGGATATAACTGTAGAAGAAATTAAAATTGAATTAACCAGGCGTGCTACAGGCAAATCTAGACACACCTCTCAAAGAAAAGAAAAAGATGATGTGCAAATTGTTTCTGGTGTGTTTGAAGGCAAGACCACAGGAATGCCAATTGCACTTTTAATTGAAAATACGGATGCAAGATCAAAAGATTATAGCGAGATAAAGGATCAGTTTCGACCTGGTCATGCAGATTATACATATTGGCATAAATTTGGGATACGCGATTATAGGGGAGGAGGCCGTTCATCAGCACGAGAAACCACTATGCGTGTAGCCGCAGGAGCATTGGCAAAAAAATGGTTAAAAATTCATTTTGACATTGAAGTTATTGCGTGGTTGGCACAGTTGGGTTCGATTAAAATAGATAAGGTTGATTTAACTGAAATAGATAACAATCCTTTCTTTTGTCCAAATACAATCCAAGAGGCTGAGTTAGAGCAATACATGGACAAGTTGAGGAAGTCTGGTGATTCTGTGGGCGCAACAATTGCGGTTCAAGCCACCAATGTACCGGTAGGATTAGGTGAGCCTGTCTATGGTAAATTGGATGCTGATATTGCCCAAGCGATGATGAGTATTAATGCAACTAAAGGCGTTGAAATTGGCGCTGGGTTTGGCTCTGTAGACCAACATGGATCTGTTCATCGTGATGAGATAATTGATGGTGTTTTTCAATCAAATCACGCAGGTGGAATTTTAGGAGGCATTAGTTCAGGACAAGATGTTTTGGCACAAGTGGCATTTAAACCCACATCAAGCTTACGACTGCCTGCACAATCTATAGATAAATTTGGCAATAATGTCACAATCATAACAAAGGGTCGGCATGATCCTTGTGTTGGAATTAGAGCCGTGCCCATTGTAGAATCAATGTTGGCCTTGGTGATAATGGATCATATTTTAAGAAATAATGCACTGTGTGGAAACTATAAATAATGAATAAAAAATACAATGTTGCTGTAGTTGGAGCAACCGGAGCAGTAGGCGAGAATATGCTGGCCATACTGAAAGAAAGAAAATTCCCAATAAACAAGATATACGCATTGGCCAGTAGTCGCAGTATAAATAAAACGGTTCAATATGGCAGTAAAACCTTATTGGTTGAAGATTTAGCGGAATTCGATTTTAATAAAGTTGAGATAGCTTTATTTTCAGCAGGTGGTTCTGTTTCTGCAAAATATGCTCCCATAGCTGGTAAGACTGGTTGTATTGTGATTGATAATACATCACACTTTAGAAACGATGATGACATTCCGCTGGTTGTACCAGAAGTTAACCCACAAGCATTAAACGACTATAAACCCAAAAACATCATAGCCAATCCAAACTGTTCAACCATACAAATGTTGGTGGCATTGGCTCCCATACATAATGCCGTTGGAATTTCACGTATCAATGTCTCAACCTATCAATCTGTTTCTGGAGCAGGGCAAGCAGGGATCGAAGAGCTAGCGACACAAACGGGATCACTATTAAATTTCAAACCATTAGAAAAAAATGTATTTTCAGAACAGATTGCATTTAATGTTATTCCACAAATAGATTCGTTCCAAGATAATGGTTATACAAGAGAAGAGATGAAAATGCTCTGGGAAACCCAAAAGATTTTAGACAAAAACATTCTTGTAAATGCCACTTGTGTTCGAGTCCCAGTTTTTTATGGCCATTCAGAAGCAGTACATTTAGAAACAATAAAACCCATTACAGTTAATGAAGTCAAGGAATTAATGAAAACAGCAGATGGGGTTGAATTATTAGATAATTTAGGTGCGATGGAATTTCCTACACCAGCAGCAAATTGTTCAGGTAATGATCCTGTTTACGTGGGAAGAATTAGAAAAGATATTAGTCATAAAAACGGATTAAATCTATGGATTGTCTCAGATAACATCAGAAAAGGTGCAGCATTGAATAGTGTGCAAATAGCTGAAGAAATGATAAAAATGCAGCTTATTTAGTAACTTAGAGTGTTTTTTTAATATTAATTCTTGGATTATCTACCAGATTTAGTTAATATAAATCAAAATATCATAAAAATCATTTTTATCGAGTTGTTTTGGAGTCACAGATGAATAAAAAGTTTAGAAAATTAATTCTGCCAGTTAGCCTACTGGCTACATCGCAAGCATTTGCTTTAGGATTGGGAAACCTACAAGTAAATTCATCATTAGATGAAACCTTAAATGGCGAAATACCTATTATCCTTGATACTGGTGAAGACATTACTAATATCAATGTAACCCTTGCATCAAGTGAAGATTACAAAAGAGTTGGTTTAGATAAAGATTATGTTCCTGCCAATATACTTGTAAGTATTATTGATAAAAACAACACTAAATACATAGAAGTGTCATCAAAAGGCCCAATTAGTGAACCCATTGTTTCATTATTGTTATCAGTAGACTGGGCCAATGGTCATTTGTTAAGAGAATATACCATATTGTTGGACCCTCCTTTATTTAACACTTCTCAAACCGAACAAAATTATTCTGACCCTGTTCAGACTCAATCTTATCAAGCTCCAGATATTATTGAAAGTGAAAACCAAACCATATCTAATGTAGATACTAATCAATCTTACAGCGGTGCAGGCAATAACCAAGTAGTCGTTGAAAGTGGTGATACTTTGTGGAAAATTGCAGGGAATGTAAACCAGGGATATGGTAGTCAACAACAAATGATGGTTGCATTATTTAATAATAATCCAACTGCATTTTCAAACAATGACATGAATAACCTTAAAAAAGGTGCCATATTAAATGTTCCTTCAGCCGATGATGTCTCAATGATATCAAACGGAGATGCCATAAATGAAGTTAAGTCTCATTTGCAAAATTGGTCAAATCTACAAACTCAAGATGACGGGTCTGATAATTATAATTCTAATACTGAGATTGATTATGGCATTGAACTAATTCCACCTAGTGATTCTGATTCATCAACCTCAAACAATGCATCTGGATCATCTGATAGTAACGTAAATCAGAACAGAGCTGAATTAAGTCGTTTAAAAGAACAATTGGCCAGTTCTGATTTAGAAAACAGTGACCTTGAAAGTCGTGTTTTAGAATTAGAAAAAATTGTTGAAGATCAAAAGTTTGCAATGAGCTTGAAAGACAATGACTTGGCTCAATTACAGCAACAAGTTAATGAAGATATGAATGATGACACCATGTCGGACGATACGATGTCAGACGATACGATGTCAGATGATACGATGTCAGATGATACAATGTCAGATGATACGATGTCTGATGATGTTTGGGATGATAGCACTGAAAATACCGTTGCAGATATGGACACATCAGCAGATGATATGAATTCTGATGAAAACATGGAATCTACTGATGATATGGCAGATTCTGAAATGGATACATCTACAGATAGTTCAGAAGTTGATCAAGTCACATTAAAAGATAGTACTCCAATAGAAAAGCCTCCTGTAGTACAAGAAAAATCCTTTATGGATAAAATGCTTGAATATAAGATGGAAGGGGCAATTGGATTGGGCGCATTATTACTAGCTATTCTAGGATTTGTGTTTTATAGAAGGAAAAGCTCTGAAGAGTCAGAAGATGGTGGGTTTTTAGATTCAATCACAGATTCACATAATTCTAATGGTGACAGTGATGATGAAGATGATGAGATTAGTGTTGAGGAAGATCTAAATGAAGACATAACTGAAATGAATTTATCCGATTTAGATGTTGATGAAACATTAGATGGTACGGATGAAGAAGTTCCAGAAGTGGTAGTTATGGATGATCAATCAGAATCGAATGACGATATTTTAGATTTAGATGATGCTGAGCAAGAAGATGATATATCTTTTGATTTAGAAGACGATTTTAACATTGATGATTTAAGTTTAGACGATGATGAAGAAGATGATTTAACAAACAATGAGGATGATGACTCTGAAAACTCTGATGAAGCAGAACAGGATGATGTTACATTTGATTTAGACATTGATGATTTAGATTTAGATGAAAAGTCTGAGGAATTAGAAGAAAATATATCTGAAGAATTAGAAGAAGGAATAAATGAGAGTAAAGATGAATTAAACTTATTTGATGAAGCTGATGTAACTGCTGATGAATCTTCAGATGAGCCTGATGATGAATTTAGTTTAGATTTAGATCTTGGTGACGAAGACATGGACCTAGAAATGGATCTAGATGATATGAAAGATGAATCTGAAATAGTAGATGTTGATATGACTGTTGAAGAGACCATTATTAATGTAGATGATTCTTTATCTGATGACGAGATTAATGAAAGTTTAGAGTTTGATTTATCAGATGAGTTATATGATGCAGACAATATAGAACTCGATGATTTGGATGACGAAACTGCTTCTAATGACTCTGAAATTGAATCTGTATCAATAGACTTAGAAGATGATTCAGGTGAAGTGGATATTGGCCTTGATTTGGATGATATAATTGATGATGATGCCATTGATACGAAACTTGATTTGGCAAAAGCTTATTTTGAAATGGGTGATGTTGATGGCGCCAAGCAAATGGTCACAGAAATTATTGAAGAAGGCAATGATGACCAAAAAGCCAAAGCAGAAGTATTGAGGAATGATATAGAGAATTCTTAAACCTTCATTCGGAAAGTTGATTAAGGCTGTTAGGTTAACAATCTAACAGCCTTATTGATTTCTAGAGGCACAAAATGTCAATACCCCAGTGCCGATATAGAAAGACCTAGATTATGAGTAAAAAAAGATGAGATATGCTTGTGGAGTAGAATATGATGGTAATGGGTTTTATGGATTTCAAATTCAAGTCCAAGAACCGACAATACAGTCATGTCTTGAAAAAGCCATATCGACAGTAGCAAACCATCAAATCAGATTGATTTGTTGTGGCAGAACAGACACAGGAGTTAGTGCTACAGCTCAGGTAATTCATTTTGATACAGAATCGAAAAGAACAGAATACCAATGGATAATGGGCATTAATACTAATTTGCCAAAAGGTATTTCACTGTTATGGATAAAACCAGTAGATGATGATTTCCATGCAAGATTTTCTGCCATTCAACGCAGTTACCAATATACCATTATAAATCGTTGGATAAGACCAGCCATTGGTCGTCACAGTTTAACTTGGGAAATGTTACCGCTTGATGAAATTAAAATGAATCAAGCGGCTCAATATTTGTTAGGAAAACATGATTTTGACGCATTTAGGTCTTCAGCATGTCAATCTAAGACTTCTGTAAAAACCATAAATAGCATATCTGTTATTAGAGATGGAAATAAAGTTATTATGAATGTTGCAGCCTCTGGGTTTTTGCATCATATGATAAGGAATATTATTGGAACCTTGTTGCCAATTGGACGCGGAGAACAGGCTGTTGAATCAATGTTAGACATATTAAAAAGCAGAGACCGCACTAAAGCCGGTGTAACAGCATCTCCTAATGGTTTGTCATTTAATATTGTTAAATACCCAAAAAAGTACAAATTACCCGAGCAATCGATAGCAGACCACCTGGAAACTCACTATGAAAAATAGGTATTTTACTAAATTTTGCGGGATCACCAGTATTAAAGATGCTATCAATGCTCAAAATATAGGCTGTAATGCGATAGGATTCGTATTTGTTAAGAAATCTAAAAGATATATTGACCCATTATTGTGTAAAAACATAATTAATCAACTTAATCCAGGAATGTTAGTTGTCGGGTTATTTGCTGATAATACTGAGGTTGAAATAACAGAAATCTTGGATATTTGTTCAATTCATGTGCTACAATTTCACGGCTCTGAATCAGTAAATTTTTGCAATCATTGGAACAAACCCTATTGGAAAGCTGTCCCAATGGCAGATGGAGTTAACCCTATAGAATACGCACAAAGATATGATAATGCTCAGGCTTATTTAATCGACAATTTCGGTACTAAAAAATCCGGTGGAAGTGGAGAGAGGTTTAATTGGAAATTACTGCCACAAAATTTAAGTAATAAATGGATTTTAGCAGGTGGTTTGACTCCAGAAAATATTTTTGATGCAGTAAAACAAACAAATATAACGTGTTTTGATGTTAGCTCTGGTATTGAAAGTAAACCAGGCATAAAATCTAAACAAAAAATGAAACAATTTATTAAAAATTTAACCAAAACAAACAGAGAAAAATGATAGATTATTACCAATACCCAGATTTAAATGGCCATTTTGAACAATTCGGTGGGATTTTTGCATCAGAAACATTAATGCATTGCTTAAAAGAATTAAGCGAATCATACCAAAAGGTGAAAGACAGTAAGGCATTTCAGAAAGAATTTCACAATGACCTGGCACATTATGTTGGCCGCCCATCACCTTTGTACCATGCAAAAAGGTTAACCCAAACAGTGGGTGGTGCACAGATTTGGTTAAAAAGAGAAGATTTAAATCACACGGGTGCTCATAAAATTAACAACACTGTAGGTCAAATATTATTGGCCAAAGCCATGGGAAAAACACGCATTATTGCTGAAACAGGTGCTGGTCAACATGGTGTAGCTACTGCCACAGTTGCAGCAAGAATGGGCTTAAAGTGTATTGTATATATGGGCGAAGTAGACATTCAAAGGCAAGCCATTAACGTCTACAGAATGAAACTATTGGGCGCTGAAGTTATCAGTGTTAATTCAGGTTCAAAGACCTTAAAAGACGCATTGAATGAAGCCATGCGAGATTGGGTCAGCAATGTAGATGATACATTTTATATAATTGGAACAGTAGCTGGACCTGCGCCATATCCAGAGATGGTGAGGGATTTTAATTCAATTATTGGTAAAGAAGCAAAAGAACAATTTGATAAGCAGGTGGGTGGATTACCAGATGCTTTGGTGGCCTGTGTAGGTGGTGGATCAAATGCAATGGGTCTATTTCATGAGTTTTTAAATGATGAAACAGTGCACCTATTTGGAGTTGAAGCAGCTGGTCATGGTATGAGATCTGGTCAACATGCCGCTTCCATTAATGACGGAGAAATTGGTGTTTTGCATGGAAACAGAACTCATGTAATGTCTGATGATGATGGACAAATTATAGAAACACATTCAATTTCTGCTGGTCTTGATTATCCTGGAGTCGGTCCAGAACATGCTTTTTTGAATTTAAAGAAACGGGCTAAATATGTATTGGCCAATGATGAAGAAGCATTAAATGCATTTCATCTGTTAACAGAAGTTGAAGGCATATTACCCGCATTAGAAAGTGCACATGCTGTAGCCTATGGAATGAAATTGGCTCAAAAATTAGAAAAAGACAAACACATCATTATTAATTTATCTGGCCGTGGTGATAAAGATGTACATACCATTGCAGCACTAGAAGGCATTGAAGTATGAATAAATTAGATACTACTTTTAAACAATTGGCAAAAGAGCAAAAGAAGGCGCTTATCCCGTTTATTACTGCCGGTCATCCACATCCTCTAATGACTGTTCCAGCCATGCATGCTTTAGTTAAAAACGGGGCTGATATTATTGAATTGGGTATGCCATTTTCAGATCCTATGGCTGATGGTGTAGTGATACAGCAATCATCAGAGAAAGCCATTGCAGCAGGGATGACGTTAAGTTCTGTATTGGATATTGTCAGCGAATTTAGAGAGTCTAATGAAAATACACCTGTTGTATTGATGGGATATCTCAATCCAATTGAAAAATATGGTTACCATCAATTTGTAGAAACAGCTGCTAAAGCTGGTGTTAATGGATTACTAATTGTAGATTCGCCTCCAGAAGAATCAGATTTATTGTCAAATTTATTAAAAATTAACAACATGAATCAGATTTTTTTGATTGCTCCAACAACTGACAAAAAAAGACAAATGTTTATACTCTCTAAAGCATCAGGTTTTATCTATTGTGTGGCATTAAAAGGAGTCACTGGAGCTAAAAGCCTTGAATATGATGATTTATCAAAGCAAATATCATCGGTAAAATCAATATCTGATATACCTGTTGCAATTGGATTTGGGGTTAAAGATGTTGATTCTGCTGTTGCAGTTGCACAATATTCAGATGCGGTTGTTATTGGCTCAGCCCTTGTTCAAAGATTAGATGATTGTCATGATCAACAAGACATAGAAAAAGCAATTGAGAAATTTATTAAACCCATATCAGAAGCGATAAATTGCAGAAGCGATAAATTGCAGAAGCAATAAATAAATTAGGTAAATTATTATGAGTTGGTTTCAAAAAATAAAATTAACAAGAATTAGAACAGAAGGCGGCGGGAAAAAAAGAAACATTCCTGAAGGGCTCTGGACAAAATGTGAGCAATGCGATGAGGTATTGTATCAACCTGAACTTGAAAAATCTGCCCGTGTTTGTCCAAAGTGTGGATTTCATGGCCGTTTGACAGGAAGAGCCAGATTACTCCATTTTTTAGATGTAGATACAACTGTTGAAATAGCAGAAAAACTTGAGTCTCTAGATCCTTTAAAGTTTAAGGACTCAAAAAAATACAAAGACAGAACCATTCAAGCACAGAAAAAAACGGGTGAAAAAGATGCATTAATAGCCATGACAGGCCAGTTACTTGGCAGAGAAGTGGTGGCATCAGCTTTTAGTTTTAGTTATATGGGTGGATCAATGGGTTCGGTTGTTGGCGAAAAATTTGTTCGCGCTGCACATATAGCCTTAGAAAAGAAAATACCCTTTATTAATTTTTCTGCCTCAGGTGGTGCTCGCATGCAGGAATCATTATTCTCTCTCATGCAAATGGCCAAAACATCAGCAGTACTTAAGAAGCTAGAAAATGCTGGTATTCCTTACATTTCTGTCTTAACTAACCCGACTACTGGTGGCGTATCAGCCAGTTTAGCCTTGTTAGGGGACATAAATATTGCTGAACCCGATGCATTAATTTGCTTTGCTGGCCCAAGAGTTATTGAACAAACTGTAAGAGAAAAATTACCAGAAGGTTTTCAAAGATCAGATTTTTTACAGGAGCACGGTGCTTTAGATATGATTGTTGACAGAAGAGACATGCGTGAAACTGTTTCGCGGTTACTTTCATTGTTATTAAAAGCAGAAAAAAAACCAACAACTGCGTCAATTAAACCTGATGCAATATTAAAAACAGATGGTAAAGTTGCTTAAAACTCTTGATCAGTGGTTGACACGGTTAGAAACGAGTCACAACAAGAAAATTGATTTGGGGTTGGATAGGGTTAAAAGCGTCTATCAGCATTTAAAACTCAACAAAATAGCTGAAACTGTCATTACTGTAGCTGGAACCAACGGTAAAGGTTCTACTGTAGCTATTCTTAACAGTATATGCCAACAATCAGGATTAAAGGTTGGTGCATTCACATCACCCCATCTATTAAAATTTAATGAAAGAATTTCAATTAATGGTGTTGATGTGTCTGATGATGACATTATTAATGCTTTTGAAATGATTCAAGACAATTTATATGGAATCACTTTAAGCTACTTTGAATACGCAACATTAGCAGCATTGATTATATTTAAAAAACACAAAGTCGATGTGGCACTATTAGAAGTGGGACTTGGCGGTCGATTAGATTCTGTTAATGTAGTAGATTCTGATTGTGCCATTATCACCACCATAGACATTGATCACACAGAATGGTTGGGTGATGACATAGAATCTATTGCTTACGAAAAAGCCGGCATTATGCGGCCTAACAAACCTGTCGTTTATGGAGATAAAAACTGTCCACAATCGATCATAGACTATGCCCATAAGATAAAAGCCATATTAAAAATGGCCAACCAAGATATAGATTCTTATGAAACCAATTTATTGGGCCAATATCAACAAGCAAATATAAAAACAGCCATCACGGCATTGAAAACATTGCCTTTGCCTATTCAAGAGGCACAAATTCAAGCAGGTTTGAAAAATGTAAAGTTAAGCGGAAGGCTACAAACCATCAGTAATGAACCAGAAGTCATTATTGATGTTTCTCACAATAAACAAGCGGCACAGTCATTGGCCAAATGGTTAAAAAATAACCCAATAAAAGGCAAAACAATCGCAGTCTTTGCTGTCTTAGAAGATAAAAAAGTAACCGAATGGTTAAATGAATTTGATAAATTAATTAACGTTTGGTGTATATCTCAAGTAGATTCTATACGTACCATGAAAACCAATGATTTGTTGAATGCATTATCAAATACGGCAAATTTAATTACATCTTATGAAAATGTTTCTGATGCATTTTCTGCTGCAAAAGCCATAGCAAAGCCATATGAAAGAATTATAGTGTTCGGTTCATTTTATACTGTTGGAGAAGTACTTGCTGGTTGATTTCCATTGCCATACCAACTGTTCAGATGGGGAATTGTCACCTGAGATGTTAGTAGATTTGGCTAAAACCAATGACATAAAAATCTTAGCCATTACAGATCATGACAATGCTGATGCTTATTCAGAACTCAAGCTTGATAATTTAAAAGGAATCAAACTGATTTCAGGCATAGAATTTTCAACCACATGGAATAAAATTGGTATTCACATTGTAGGATTAAATTTTGAATTATCATCCGATGTTATTAATAACGCCATTAGTAAACAAAAGCAATTCCGCATCGAAAGGGCCAAAATCATTTCTAAAAAACTTGAAAAATGCGGCCTAGAAAATGCTTATGAAAGATTATCTCAACTAAAAATTAAACAAATAGGGCGACCAGATTTTGCAAAATTATTGGTGGAAGAGGGCATCTGTAAAGATGGTACACAAGCTTTCAAGAAATATTTAGGTTCTGGTAAAGTTGGAGATGTAAAAAACCAATGGTTACCATTTGATGAGATTATCCAGTCAATACAAACAGCAGGCGGCACAGCTGTACTTGCACACCCTTTGGTATACAAAATGACTAACAGTAAACTCAAACGCCTTATAAGTGACTTTAAATCAGCAGGAGGACAAGCCATTGAGGTCATCAGTGGTTATCAAAACCCTGATAAAACCATTTACTTGCAAAACTTATGCAAAGAATTTAACCTCAAAGCATCAATAGGGTCAGATTTCCACCGACACAACGACTGGACCCGTTTAGGATGCAATACCAATATGGTTTTGGATATGGAAACTGTTTGGGAAGGGTTTTAGCAATTAGTAATTAATAATTAAGATCAAAAGCAAGATCAAAAGCAAGATGAAAAGCAAGATCAAGATCAAAAGCGTAACGCAAAGATCGCAAAGTAGACGCAAAATCCGCAAAGTGTTTTTGTACGGTGTGCCCCTTGTGGGTACCCCCATTGCAGGTATACAATGTACAATTAATAATGTGTAATGTTCAATTAAAGATCAAAAGATTATATCGCACAGCGGCACGAAGACACGGCGAAAATCAAAAGACTTTTTTAGTTATTGAATCAATATAGAAGTGTTTTGATTCATTATTAATGGCTTAATCATAGTGCTATTAATACTAATACATCTGTTTTATGATAAAAATCATGAAATTCAACACATTAAAATACGCAAATATGGTGATATATAGCATCGATGCACTAATAATAAATTGTTATGAACCAGGAGTGTTGAGTGAAAATCCGCATTGCTAATGTCTTAATAGTTCTTCTCGTTCTTGCTTCATGTTCAAATCAAGATCGTATAGTTAAGTTGGGTGAAGAAGGAGTGGTTCTCTTTGATAGTGGAGATATAATGGGGGCGATGTTGAAGTTTGACTCTATTATCAAAATCGACGGTTCAGTTGCAGAAGCTCATTTGAGAAAGGCGGACTGCCTTGACTTGCTCGGGGACTATGAAGGTAGCATTGCCAGCTATACAAGAGCTATCAAATATGAACCAAAGTACAAAATAGCCTATTACAATCGTGCACTTACTTTCGATAAGATTGGATCAACTAGGAAGGCGATATTGGACTATCAATCCGCAATACAGTCTGATCTTCAGAACGAAGACGAACTGAATAATAAACTTATATACGTGAATCTCGGTATTTTATATGGCGAAGAGAGTCAACTGGATAGTGCCATAGGCGCTTTTACTAAAGCTATTGAAATTGATGAAAATTATGCAGATGCAATTGCGAATAGAGGCTACGCATATCAACTCAAGGGTAATTTGATTGCCGCTAAATTAGATTTTGATAAAGCCTCGCAGCTTAGAGAAAGAGCAGATTAGTCCAGCTATGTTGCTTGAGTGTCAAACACATAACAAGGCCAATCATGAGGATGCGCATACTGCTCACGACGTTCAAAATAGAAGTGGTTTGATTCATTATGAATCAATATTTAAAATAAATTGTTTGGGTGTATGAGGAGAATACGTGAAATATATAATATTAAATTTGTTGCTGGTAGCTGCTTCGATTACTTACGCAGAAACGAAGATGGATGTAGATAAATATATTAAAGCTAGTATGGAAGGCCTGCAAATACAGGCGGATGCCCATATGAATACATGGGGAATAGGGAAGTCTGATACTTGGAATGTTGACCAAAATAAAGCTTTGATTTGGTGGACCTTTCCAGACGGTAAAATAGCTTCTGCGCCAGTACAAATCATCGGTACTTTTAATCCAAATGATGGTAGTTTTATGTGGGGATGGGATCATCCTTCGATACAGCCCCCGCTTCAAGAACATGCAAAACTTGTAAAAGTATTTGGTGAAAAGCATAAAATAAAGAGATTCACCACACAAAAAGTAAAAGCCACAGAAGCTGAGGCTTGGGAATTCCTTGCTGTAGCAAATCGGCTAGCAAAGTCGAATGGCGGTTATAGGGCGGATGCAGGTGGCCCTTTTGTGTTTATGACCTACGGAGAGATTACTTTAAAAAAGGACAAACCCTAACAAGACTGTAAATCTGACCCAAGTTACAGGGGTGTTCAAAATAGAAGTGTTTTGATTCAATCTTAAAGAATATTTGCGCTGTCTCTTATACACATCTCCGAGCCCACGAGACAGGCAGAAATCTCGTA
>CAJXVJ010000055.1 GCA_913061105.1 uncultured Alcanivoracaceae bacterium
ATCTACACAGAGTAGATCGTCGGCAGCGTCAGATGTGTATAAGAGACAGGACATATCCACTTGATTGGCAGCTATGATTTTTGCACTAGATTTTTCAATGAGCGTTGCTAAATCGTTTAAAATATTGTTCTTTAGTTTAGAATTCATGGTTTCATCATATTTAATTAATTGACGCTATTTTGTGGATAAGCCGTCAGTATACAAGTCATACAACTGTAGAAATTATCATACAACACAAAAAGTAGTTTGCCTACATTAAACTTATTAGCTACACAGTAAAATATGACCTTTCAAGGAGAATATTAATACTAGTAAATAAGCCTATCCATTCTTTTCATGCGGTTGTAACACATTTGTCATATTTGACTTGTGAAATATGATTTTATTAAGTAAAATTTATAAAAAAAGTTGAGCACTTAATTATGAATTATGGATTTGCTGATATTTTACAATTATTTGGTTCACTTGGGCTTTTTCTATACGGTATGAAAGTCATGAGTGATGCGCTGATGGATTTAGCTGGTGACAATATGCGTAAAATTTTATCACGTATGACATCAAATCGACTTTTTGCTGTTTTTACAGGCTTTCTCATCACTGTATTCATTCAATCATCCTCTGCAACAACCTTAATGGTTGTGAGCTTTGTCAATGCAAGCCTTTTGACGTTAACAGAGGCTATTGGTGTCATCTTAGGTGCTAATATTGGTACAACAATTACAGCATGGCTGATTACCATTCTTGGCTTTAAAGTAAGCATGAGTTCTCTGGCATTGCCTTTGATTGGTTTTGGGTTTTTATTCACTTTTTCTAAAAAAGAGAACCTACGTAAATGGGGTGCTTTTATTATTGGTTTTGCTATTTTATTTATAGGATTACAATTTTTAAAAGACAGCGTTCCAGACATTAAACAAAATCCAGAAATTCTTGAATGGTTACAGCATTATACTGAAATGGGCCATCTTTCTCTGTTGTTATTCTTGGGAATTGGAACAATTTTAACATTAGTCATTCAATCCTCTAGTGCCACCATGGCCTTGACTCTGATAATGTGTTATGAAGGATGGATTCCTTTTGATATGGCTGCTGCTATGGTGTTAGGGGAAAATATCGGTACAACAATCACAGCCAATTTGGCTGCCATTGTTGCTAATTTTAATGCAAAAAGGGCCGCCAGGGCCCATTTGATTGCCAATGTGCTTGGAGTCATTTGGATGTTGGTGGTGATTTATCCGTTTTTAACCTTGATTGATACCATATCTCAAAGTTCTGGGATTTCTGCTTTCGACTCACCTTTGGCAATACCCGTGGCATTATCCGCATTTCATACCGCATTTAACGTTACAAATACTTGTATCATGATTTGGTTTATTCCAATCATCGAAAAAATTGTTAAGAAAATAGTCGCCCGCAAACCCGAGCCACAAAAACAATTTGATGAACCAAAATACTTAGATAAATCAAGTCTTAAATACAACCTCACGCTCACAGATTCATTGATGAAAGAATCCAAGTTTTTATTCAAAAACACCATTTTTGAAATTGTCGCTCATGCGCTTATTATCAACCCAAGACATATTAAAACCAATGAAAAAATTAAAGACCCTAAAGTAGCAAATTATAAACAAATCAAGAATGAAGTTGAGCAGATGTATTACCAAAAAGTAAAAAATATTTATGGAAAAATCATTGAATATGCCACCATCGGGCAAAGTACATTAAAACTAACAGAAAATCAAACCAAACATGTTTCAGAAATTAAAGTGGCAAACCGTAAAATGGTAGAAATCATTCGAGACACCAAAGAGTTAAGCACCAATATTTCTCACTATATGAAATCTGATAACGAACATATCAAAAAAGAATACAGTAAATTCAGAAATAAAATCATAGAAGTCATGAGAACCATATATCAATTTAGAAATACCAAGGACGATGACAGAAAACAACACCATGAAACATTATTAAAACTCAAGGCAAAGGCAAAAAACGCCATCCATTCAAGCAATGAATCAATCAACGAGTTAATTCGCAATAATTTAATCACAAGAAACATGGCATCTTCTCTTGTCAATGATAATGACAATGCCAATGATATTACCAAAAAGTTGATTTCAATTGCCGAATTACTTTATGCAGAACTAGATCCATTATTGGAAAATGAAATTGATATTGAATAAAAAGTATAGCTAGTCAAGTGACCCTACTCCCTACTTGCTTCTAACAAATCGTCATTGTGTCAACGTGGTAACCTAGAAAATCAGTGACTCTTGCATACCGCTGATTAATTATCCTCTTGCGACCTGACTTCGCGCAAGCGGTCACGGTATTTGTTTTTTGCCAATGCTTGCATGTCTTCGACAATATCGCTTTCGTCTACAATCTCACAACCTAATAAGGTTTCAATCGCATCTTCCAATGTCACGACACCGGCAGTCTGTCCAAATTCGTCTTCGACTAAAAATAAGTGTGCATTACGTTTAATAAATAAATCTAACAACTTATGGACTGAAAGTCTTTCTGAGACACGAAAGATATTTTTTGAAAATTCTAGTATTGGTTTGTCGCCCAGCCCTTTTCTTTCTGCTTCAAAAAGGTCTACTCGTATTACTTTGCCGGTTATGTTGTCGTAATTATTTTTATAAACAGGAATCCGGCTAAATTGTTGGGTCAATGGATTATTTAACGCCTCAGTTACTGTCAATGATTCATCCATCATGTGCACGACAGTTCGGGGAGTTAGGATGTGCTCAACGTTTTTATCGCGCAAACTGAGAAGATTTGAAAGATAATCACTCTCTTGAGAAAGCAGTTTGCCTCCTTTGAGACTCAAAGAGGCCATTGCGAGAATCTCCTCGCGGGTCACATCATTATTTTTGTGATGGCTAAATAGCTTAGTCAGTAGCGTAGAAACCCAAACCAATGGATACACCAGTTTAACTAAATATGTTATAACAAATGCTGAGGGAATCGCCAGTTTTTGCCAAAAAGTTGAACCAAGAGTCTTTGGGATTATTTCAGAAAAATACAATATCACTAATGTCAGCAAAACAGCTATCAGGGTTTCCCATTCTTGACCAAAAACTTGTAATGCTTGAGAACCCACTCCAGCTGCACCCATAGTATGAGCAAATGTATTTAATATCAAAATACTGGCCAGAGATTTATCCATATGTTTTTTGGTTTGCACCAAATATTTCACTGAGCGAGGATGTTCCAGTTTTGCTTTTTCTACAAAACTTGGGGTCACTGAAAGCAGCACAGCTTCAAGAATTGAGCACAAAAAGGAGACGCCAATAGCGATTGCCAGATAAACAAATAACAATGTCATAGTTAGTTTTTAAATAAATTAATCAGAACACACTTATTTTATAGTAAATAACATGAAAGAGTAAATCAATGAGGTAAAAAAGACGCTTGTATGCTTTTCAATTGAATAAACTCAACTCAAATTAAAGAAAATAATGGGACATGCTGCAACTAGAATATCTTCTAGTGGTACATCTTCTAACACTGTTTAGTCATGATTCAAACTTCCAACTCATTTTTTCCCCTGCACGATAAGGTATGACAACATCTTCTCCCAACCCTAATTTTTCAGGCATACACCATGCGCGTTTTACTAAAGTAATTTTAGATGTATTTCTGGGTAACCCATAAAAATCTGGACCATGGAAACTAGCAAATGCTTCAAGTTTATCTAGTGCATTCATGGATTCAAAAGCTTCAGCATATAATTCAATTGCTGCGTAAGATGTATAACATCCTGCACAACCACAGGCGTTCTCTTTTTTATCTTTGGCGTGTGGAGCGCTGTCGGTGCCTAAGAAAAACTTGGGCGAACCTGAAGTGGCCGCTTTTAACAGTGCCTGTTGGTGAAGCTGTCGTTTTAATATGGGTAAACAGTATAAATGAGGGCGAATACCTCCAACTAACATGTCATTGCGATTATTCAGTAAGTGATGTGCGGTAATAGTAGCGGCTACATTGCTTCCACAACCCATAACAAAATCTACTGCATCGTCTGTTGTGATGTGTTCCAACACAATTTTTAAATTAGGAAATTGTTTAACTAAAGGTTTTAAAGTTCTATCAATAAACACTTTCTCTCGATCGAATATATCAATATCACTGTCAGTGACTTCGCCATGTATCAATAAAGGCATACCAAGTTTTTGCATGTTTTCAAATACAGGATAAGCGTTTTCAATCTGGCTTAACCCCGAATCAGAATTAGTCGTAGCGCCTGCTGGATATAACTTACAGGCTTTGATGAAATCGGTTTGCATGGCTTGATGGATATCTTCTGAACTGGTTTTATCAGTTAAATACAAGGTCATTAATGGTGTAAAATCAACTCCATCAGGAATCTGTTGTTGGATCTGTTGCCTGTATTGCAAAGCCAATTCAACATTAGTCACAGGAGGAACCAAATTCGGCATAACTATTGCTCTTGAGAATTGTTGGGCGACATCTTTTACCGTGTTTTTTAAAGCAGCACCACTTCTTAAGTGAATATGCCAATCATCGGGCCGGGTTAATATTAGTCTTTGCATAGTTTTAAATAGTTTATTTGGGAATGTATAGTAGGAATCAACCTACTCAAAATTAGTCTCATTGATAATAAAGGAGTCAGTATCATTTTACATTTTTTATTTTTATATACAAACTCAATTTATGGGTACTGATCTCTTTTACAGTTAAATCGAAACTTTATGTGCTAAACATTATTGTCTTTGATTGGTTTATGTTACGGTAATACCAAAATAAACTGGAGGAAAATAGATGGGTAGTTTGAAAATTTTTGTAGTGATTGCAATAGGATTCATGTCAAATTTTAGCGCCTTTGCAAATGAGAGTCAAAGTAGTTTTTACACCAAAATCCATGAACTACAAGCCCTTGAAATTTACCGCAATTTAATTGCTTATCGAACAGCTGCCGGTCATGGGCAAGTGCCCTTAATGGCACAATACTTAGCCGATCAATTCATCAATGGTGGATTTGATGAAAAAGATGTCAATGTACTGCCATTCAAATCAAACAAAGGTGAAGATATTGCTGGACTTGTGGTGCGATATCGAGGAGATGGCTCCTCCAATAAAAAGCCAATATTATTAATCGGACATATGGACATTGTTGATGCATTGCCCGATGATTGGGAAAAAGACCCCTATAAGCTAATTGAAGAAGATGGTTACTTTTTTGGCCGTGGTACATTGGACAATAAAATGGGAATTACTTCATTAACAACTACTTTTTTGCGATTAAAGGCAGAAAACTTCACCCCTACACGTGACATTATCATTGCGTTTTCAGGTGATGAAGAATCAGGTATGGTCAGTACTGAATTACTGGTGACTCAACACAGGGACTTAACAGATGCTGAGTTTGCTTTAAATTCTGATGATGGAGGTGGTAGATTAAACTCAAAGCATGTTCCCGCTTCATATTGGATATCAGCAGCTGAAAAGACTTATGCATCGTTTGATTTGACTGTTCGAAACCCTGGGGGGCACAGCTCAACACCAAGGAGTGACAATGCAATTTACGAGTTGGCAGATGCCTTAAAAAAAGTACAGAAATACAGATTTCCAGTGCGTTACAATGAAATTACTTTGAATTTTTTTGCTGCTTCAGCAATGTCCGCATCAGGTGATTTAGGTGAGGCATTTATGACATTTTCAAAAGACCCAAACAATCAAAAAGCCAGTGATTATCTCTACCAAACACCCTATGCAGGCATAACACGGACTACCTGTGTGGCGACCATGTTAAGTGCAGGACACGCTGAAAACGCCTTGCCTCAATCGGCAAAAGCCACCATTAATTGTAGAATTTTCCCAGGTATTGAACCTAGTAGCATCAAGTCTGAATTGCAATCTATAGTTGGGGAGAAAGTTGAAGTAGAATTGCTCGGAAATCCAAAAGCCAGTCCAGCTTCTAAATTAAGAGATGATGTTACTCAAGCAATTACCAAAGCTGTTCACTCTCGACACCCAAAAGTTCCCATCATACCAGCGATGGTCCCATGGGGCACAGATGGCAAAATGTTGCGCGCCAATGGCATCCCTACCTACGGAGTATCTGGTATGTTTATTCGTGATGAAGATGCATTTCCACATGGCTTGAATGAACGCATGCCTGTCAAATCTTTTTTCTCAGCGTTGCAACATTGGTATATCATTTTGCATGAACTAGCAGGTAAGAAATAAGACCATAATCAGTCAATAGAGTCAGAATCGCTGATTGTTTTTTATGTAACTTAAAGTCAGCTGACTT
The DNA here is from genome assembly GCA_913061105.1 of uncultured Alcanivoracaceae bacterium. Taxonomy (GTDB): domain Bacteria; phylum Pseudomonadota; class Gammaproteobacteria; order Xanthomonadales; family Marinicellaceae; genus NORP309. Next base: position 6,281 of record CAJXVJ010000055.1, read on the forward strand.
TCTATCACCACTGCTTGGCGGTGGTGATTATCATTTAACTGTTTATTTTCAATTTGTTGATTAAAATAGAAAATGGCACAACATCCATGGTTGATATTTAATAGCACAAACCCCGAAATTTTTTTCTATCCTATATTGGCGTGAAGGTGGCAATGTAGGGAACCTGTAATTTTGGACACACAAATTCATAAAAGTAATATTAGTCAAATGACTTGATATTTTCCCTTAAATTTTGATCTTGTTGATTTTGAAATATTAAATACTTTTCATTAACACACGATAATAACATTTTCTACGATCGTCTTTTAATTGACGTTCTGGTTGTTTAGCCAACAAACATTCATCTGAATTCTTATCCGCATTACAAATTTTTAGCATTTGTTCATGGGCTTCTTTTATTATCGGATTCCAACCATCATTAAGAGTATTTAGCTTGCTTTCATCCAATGCTGCTAAATCCTTGTCAATTAACCAGTCACTGGTATTTATATCTTCTGTGAGTTTCAGACAATTATTAATCATCTCTTGGGAATATTTTTTGTCTTCAGCCATACCATTAGCTGATATTAATACCAATAGAACAATCATTGTTACAAAAAGATTAAACTTTAATTTAAACATATAATTTCTCCAGTAAAAAAATATTACAATTATCATACCATGATTTGGCAATATTTTCAATAATCAGACTTGTCCAATATGTTCTGAACCTATATGAGTAAAAGTGATAAGCGCGATTTTATATATTTAAATTCAAATACTTATACTAACCTCACAATCTATTGTTCTAACACATGTTGACAAAAAGCACTGTAAACCTTGTCCAATATTTTGCTAAAGCAAGTTTCTATGTTCCCCAATGTCTTTTTTTCTGTATCAACAATATAAATATTTCCCTTTCCATCCATCTTGATACTGTACAAAAATTCATTATTAGAACTGATGTGATGATTGATATTACAAAACTCTAGATCAGGAATAATAAATTCAAATTCAAAATAGAAATCCGTTCCCATCATACTGAAGTCAACTCTTAAACTTTTATTGTAATCAACCTTAAAAGAACTTAATTCCATGGTATTTATATAAATACAGAATTCATCAATATATTCATGAGAACAATGGACCAATTTAGAGTAATTATTATTTAAATATTTTAATCTTTTATAAGCTTTATTTTTTTCCATTTTCATATTTTATTGTAAGTTAAACGATTATCAATCAATAAATGGTGTTTTTTTGTTTTCATTTTCTAAAAATCAGTTACTCTGATCCTGCTGTTTACAGGCTTAATAGCGATATTTGATTTATCTGTCATATGTGTATCACAAGAAACTGAATCAAGACGCAATGAAATCTTGTACCACCACCTTAAAATTGCAGTTTGTAAGGTCAAAGTAAAAGGTTTTTTAGATCTTTCATATACTGAATAAATTTCATGTCTCACCCATATTGCTGTAGATTGGAACTTCTAGAATTAAATACTGTCATCTATATAGCTACAATTAGGATGAATTATGTCAAAGTACTTAACTTTATTAACACTCGTTTTTTCATTTTCTATTTTTGCCGCACAAAAGCAACCGACCAAAGAAACTGAAAATACCATTCAAATAGACGCTAAATCCATTAAAGATACACAAGCAAATGAACAAATAAAACAATCTGCTGAATCAGAAGCCAACGCTCTTTTATTTATACCTGACTATTTAAAGCCAAAAAAAGAACCAGTGAATAATTGTTAGGTTTACAAAGAATAAAGGGAAAACCACATTAGTGCCATGTAAATTCATACACTTACACAAAGGAAATGAACAAACCCCTTATTTATTTCCCTACCCGTCATAGCCAAGCAGGCGGTAATCTAGAAATCAGCAACTCTGACCACACTGAATCGACCCCGCTGATTCATTGATATCCTCATTAAATAGGTGCTTATTATGAGATTTTCACTCTACTAACACCGAATCCAATAAATATAAATTGTATCTATATGCTGCTAAAATCTTAATATCTCTATTAAAAACACGCTAACTTCACAAAAGTTAACAAATATATAACGCAATTGCTTTGGCCTAAGGTTGTTTTTTTAATTACTTACCATTATCATGCAGCTTTTCTAACAAACACAATGAGTAATACAATGAAAAATATATTAGTAACAGGATTATTATTAAGTGCAATTGGGACTGCAGTTGCTGACGATAGTCCATGGTCCGGAAATGGTCAATTAGGATTTACGTCTACTTCAGGCAACAGTGACACAACAACACTAACAGCTGGTCTTGCTGGAAAACATGAAGTTAATCAATGGATTAACACTCTAAGCTTAGATGTTTTACGTGCTGATTCTGATGGGGTTGATACTGCTGACAGATACATCTTAGAAGGCAAAACTGGTTATAAATTTAACGAGGCTAACTATGTCTTTTTTAACACACGTTATGAAAATGACAGTTTTACTGCATTTGATTATACTTGGACTAATGCTGTAGGCTGGGGCCATAAATTTTATGAATCTGATGATAAAAAACTTATCACTGAAGTAGGTGTTGGTCATAAAATTGCAGCTTATGATATTGACAGAAATGAAGATTCTGGTGTAGTTTTTACTGCCAAAGTTGATTACATGCATAAATTTTCTGATAACGTCAGTTTTGGAGATGTATTGAGACTTGAATCAACAAGTGACAATACTTTTACTCAAAATGACGCTGGGCTTACTTTTAAAGTGAGTGACAAGGTAGGTGTTAAGCTATCACACCAATGGCGTCACAACACAGATGTTCCTATAGGAATTAAAAGCACAGATACTCTTGTAGCTGCAAGCTTGGTTTATGACTTCTAAATAAACACATTATTGTTGAAATATATAAAGACTGCTAATTTGCAGTCTTTTTTATTTGATGAATAGAAAGGGTCAGTATACTTTTACTTTTTTTCTTCGTATCAATATGACAAAACCACCACTAATAAACATGGTTAAGGAATAAATAGCTGCTGGTATAGCCATTTCAGATTGATGCAATATTGTTGTCGCAATTAAAATTGCCAATGTACCATTTTGAATCCCTATCTCAATACCAATAGTGGTACTTTGACTTGAATTTAATTTAAAGAATTTGCCAATGAAAAAACCAAAAATCATACTTGTAACATTTAAACTAACCACAACTAAGCCAGTTGATACAATACCAGCTTTTACATTTTCTATTTGTTGAATCAAAATAGCAATCACCAAAAATGCCAAAAACAAGCCTGAAAATACATTAATTTTTGACTCTTGTCTAATTGCAAACTGTGAGAATTTATATCTTACAAGCAAACCAAGACTCACAGGTAACACAGTGATAACAATCAAGGCTGTAATAGTCTTAATCACTGGCAAATGTATGGGTTGATCTGCCACCAAAAAATATTCCATACTTGAACCCACGATTAATGGAATTGAGATAACCGTAATCAAGCTGCTTATGGCCGTTATACTGATTGATAAAGCCGTATCACCTTTGGCTAAATGGCTGATTAAATTTGATGAAGAACCACCAGGACAAGCTGCTATCAACATCACGCCAATAGCAATCATAGGTTCGACAGCTAACCCTTTAATTAAAATGAATGCAATCAGAGGCAATAACAAAATTTGACCGACTAAGCCCAAAATCACAGCTTTAGGAAAAAGCACAACTCGCTTAAAGTCATTAATAACCAAAGACATGCCCATTCCAAACATAATAATGAACAATGATAATGGTAAAAAATAATCTGTTAAAATATTGGTATCCAATGAACAGTCCCTTGATTGATAAAAGATATAAAGGCAAGTAGTATAAAGTATTTTTTTTATAGAGTTTAACTGAAATAATAAGCAAAACCAATATAATAATGATAATTTAAATTATCATTCATGTCAATCATTTTAAAATTGGGTCAGTACCCTTTTCACATTAATATTCAGTTGCTTAGCAAAATTAAGGGTAGTTATCAATAACCACTTTATTCATGAATCTACACCTTAATTGATTGATTTAATCAACTATAATTACGGCTAAATTTAATTGAAAATAACTATTTTAATACATATTTACAGCAATTTAAGTCATCTCGATGTAAGATATTAAGTGGTTAAAAATTTGTTTATGGAGAAAATAATGAAATATTTCTGGATTACTTTATTAGGACTACTGGCTTTTTCAGCGAATGCGAAAAATCAGAATAAAAATGATCTTGTTGATATACAACGAATCGTTTTAAAAGAACAGTTGATAGAAGGTCATATATTAAAAATGGATTATGACCGTAAAATATCAGAAATTGTACATAAGGAAAATATCCAAAGATCTGTACAGAAAAGCCAACCCAGTGCAATGAGCGGCCCTGGTGGAACAGCGAGTATTTCTGGTACTGTTCGAGTAAGTGGTGTTGGCCAAGTTGATGTTCAAGTTTCTCTTATTGAAATAGGAACAAATGAATACGTTGGTGGCCTGTTTACAGATCCAATGGGATCATTTAGTTTTATTGATTTGGCAGCTGGCGATTATTACCTATTGGTTAATGGCTACAATGATGCTTATATTGATGCCATGTGGTCTACTTTAGGGACAGAACAATGCACTAACTGCCAACCTGATGCAGACAATTTCATCACTATTGCAGATGCAGAAAACCGAATGGGGGTAGATATGGATATGGTGATAGGCGCGTCTTTATCTGGAAATGTCGTATCTGCAGCTAGCCCAATTGAAAACTTGAGCATCACTCTAAAGTCTGTAGATAATCAAGGTTTCTATGGATCTGTGCAAACAGATAATACAGGCAGTTATACTTTTTATGGATTACCTGCAGATGACTATTATTTGCTTGCGAATGATGCGTCGGATATTTATATAGATGCCCTTTGGACGACTACGGGTACAGAGATATGTCTCAATTGTCAGCCAGACCCCAGTGCAAGCATTACAATTGTGCTTGCTGATATACTACTTAATTATGATTTTGATATGACTATTGGAGCTACTTTAACAGGGCGTATATCAGATACGGTTACACTGGAAGGTGTAGAAACCATGCAAGTTACTTTGTTTGAATCCCTTGAGCTATTCAGTGGCTATTTCTTTACTCAATTTGATGGTTCGGGCAATTACACTATTCAAGGGATTCCGCAAGGCAGCTATAAAGTATATTTAGATCCGAATGGCGTGGATATAAACGAATACGTGCCAGAAATTTACAATAACATCCCATGTAACCTTTGCAGTACCATGGTTTACAACGGTGCCGGTGATCCAGTAGATTTAACCAATGGTATGACCACTAGTAGTATTGATTTTACACTGAATAAAGGCGCAAGTGTTTCTGGTGTATTACTTAATGCCGCAAATTTAACTGAAACAATTCAGGAATTTGCATTGGTCTATGTATTCAATGTAACTAATCGCTTGATTGCATCGCAAATCATATATGGAACTAACCATGAGCCTACATTCGATGGTACATTTAGAATAGGTGGTCTGTTACCAGGAACTTATTTTGTTCAAGGAGGTGATGTTGGAAGGGAATTTTACCAACGTGAATTGTATAATGATGTCCGTTGTCCATGGAGCGGTTGTGATCGTGGTGGTGGAGGTTCTCCAATTTCACTGGGTAGCACTGAAAATCGTTTTGGAATTAATTTCCATTTAGAGTACGGTGGTAAAATCAGTGGGACTATAACAGATGCAGTCTCTGGCTTGCCCATCAATGGTGGATTTAGTGAATATGTCCAATTTTATGATTCCATGGGCCGTGTTGCTGGAGGCGCAGCTATCAGAGATGATGGAACTTATACAGCACAAAGAGCCATTCCACCTGGTACTTATTCAGTCAGAAGCGGATCCATGTTTACGGGTGATTTTATTTCCCCATATGTGATGCAAAAATACGCTCCAAGTGGAAACATTGATTGCCCTGGTATCACGTGTGATTTAGCATCGGGTAATGTGACTGTGACAGCCTTAACAACAACAACCAATATCGATTTTGCTTTATCTCCTGCTTTCAGCTTTTCTGGAACCATAACTGAATTAGGTTCTTCGGATCCTATTCCTGATGTTCATGTTTTGGTGTACGATGATAATGCGAACTTTGCTACTTGGGCTACCACCGATGCAGTTGGTGATTTTACTGTTAGTGGTTTGCCAGCTGGGACTTATTACGCCTTGACTAACAATGGTTCAAATTTACCTCTGATGGGTTACTTTCCAGAAGAAGTGGGTGGCTGGATAGATATTTTGTTTGATGGCACGCCTTGTCCAGGTTCGGCTTGTGATGTTACAACTGGCACACCCATAGTTTTGGGTAGTGCTCGTGGAGCACAAGTTCTTGATTTTGGTCTTTCTGCTGGCGGAACCATAACGGGTCAAGTGAATATTTTTGGAAGCCAATTGCCTGCTAGTTTTGTCAATATTAATGTTTACAATGATCAAGGCGTGTTTTTTGGCTCTTATCCAAGTGATAACAATGGCTCGTATTTAACAGTGGGATTACCCGCTGGAACTTATTACTTGACTACAAGCAATGATGGCGCTTTGGTGAATGTCAAATATGGCAATGATTACTGTACTGATAATTGCAATCCTTTGGATGCCGTACCGTTGGTTATTACTGGTGAACAATCATTAATTGATGTAGATTTTGATTTAAGAATGGATTATGTATTTAAAAACGGTTTAGAATAAACCCTAATCAGCGGGATCGGAGTAACTGATCCCGCTGATTATCCTTAAACTAAGACGATTTCCTATCTCTTTATTTTTGCTATAAATTCACCGAATTTGGACATCTGTTTTTCAGTTGTGTATTTCTACGGGTTATGTGTGTTAATAGTATTTTATTAATTCTCAAAGCCATTCACAAATATGATTTTGTCAAGTACCAATATATTGACTGTACCTATATCTGTATCACCTTCTAAGTCTTGAAATGTATAAGTATATCAATGTATTAAGGGTACAGATACTGTAAGCCAATATTATTAAAATCCATATCAAAATAAGTATTGTTAGCCAAACGATCCGCCCCTTTCATTATTTGTGATGTGTATAGAATAAAACAATTAATAACCGATTTAGTTAGTGTTTAATAATCCTTTAATTAGATATATTCCACCTTTTTGCTTTCACTAGGATTAAAAGAGTAAGTTAAACATTAATTTTAAGACATTATTTCTATAAATTAGGACAGGCTATTGTTATCTATTTTCTTTGCTCATATTATGGCTGTTCTTAAATTAATTACGCAGAAAAATATGAAATACACAATAGTACTAATAATTATATTGGTTTTAAGTGCATGTGGGTTTAATCCTAGCAAACAGAACGAAAATCATACTAAAACACTCACCGCAAGTGATACTGTCTATGACAACGATAAAACGGACAGTCCGGCATTGATGATTGTTTCTGTTGCGCCAAATTATCCCAAAAAAGCATATAATAATATGTTAGAAGGTTTTACAGAAATGGAAGTTGTTATTAATGAAGGAGGTTCGGTCATAAATGCAGAGGTCATTGCTTCTGAACCTAAGGGTTTATTTGATTATGAAGCCATTAGAGCTATTAAGAAATATAAGTTCAAGCCTGCAATTATCAACAACAAGGCTGTATTGACTAAAATGACTCAAAAAATAGAATTTAAAATAAAAAGATCCAAGTAATACTGAAAAAACATAAGGGATCGTGTCATTTGACTGGCAATAATTTCAATAATAAATTATTAATATATTGGAATACTGGTCAAATGACTTCCTCTTCTGTCTTTTAAATTCAAAGGTTTACGCAAAGAAATTGTACTGAATCCTTTTTTATTTCCTTTATTCGTCATTACCCCGATGGCGGTAATCTTGAAACCAGTGACTCTTACTCGGCTAACCCTTTAGGAGTACTACTAATCAAATGAATCGCACCCATTCTATTATATGAGTTAAACAATCAAAGGTAAACAGGACCAAACCATGATGTTTGATCCTGTTATTTTTATTTTAGAAGATATTATTCTTCATCTTTTGACTTCTCATTAACTGGTCCAGATGGAATCCATGGCGCTCCAGCTTCTAAAAGGGCTTGTTTTAAAGCGGGAAACTCCTTTTGCATGAGGTTAGTTAGTTTTGGTTGCAAGAGATTTAATGTGCTTTTAACATAACCTAATTGTTGTTTTTGAGTATTTGTTAATCCCCAAGTATTGGCTCTAACAAATTCAATCATAAACAACCTTTCAGAAACTGAAGCAGGCATTGAACCCATGCCATTAATAGATTTTTGTCCATTTAGTATTTCTTCAGCAGAAAAAACGGCTTCTCTTAATTGTTGATATTTGACTTCTAGATCACCAGTGGCTGCTGTAGAACGGTCCATGGCTATTCTGATTGACTTAAGTTGGTCTTTGAGCTCATTAACCTGACTTGTAGCTGTTGAAACATGTCGTCTGAGGGTCTCTACTTCAAGGACCAATTCCGTTCTTTCTTGTGGTGAAACACTTCCAGCTTCATTCTCTAGGTGTAATGGTTTGACATTAAAATTGACCGATGATGCCAAGTTTGATGTTTTGCCAGCTACTGTGGTAAACAAAGTAGCTGAATATTCACCTGGTGCCACTAACGGACCATTGTTACCAAAAAAGCTTGGGTTAGTCCCAAGCGCATTTGCAGAGGGCAACCTTAAGTCCCATGTGACCCTATGCAGGCCTTTTTTGGCTTTGGCTTTTACTTTACGAACTATATCGCCTTTTTTGTTTTTTATGATTAGATAGACTGCTGGTTCAGCTTCTCTTAATTCATCTTCAACCTTAGCCCATTCTGGATACAAAGGGAATTTGCCCTTTTTAATGTTTTTCTTCTCTTTGTCTTCTCTGTGTTCTTTAAGCGATTTGATGCCATCTTTAAGATAATAAGTAAATGTTGCTCCAAAATCTGGATTTTTAGCACGGTATTCAAAATCTCCTTGTGAATCAGTATGCATGCTATCAGGAATGTACCAAAGTGCATCTCTTGAAGTAAATAATAAAGCATCTTGTTTGAGCGAGTTTTCATTGATTGTTCTTAATGGTGAGAAATCATCTAATATGAAAAACCCACGACCGAAACTGCCCGCAACTAAGTCATTTTCTCTTCGTTGAATCTTGACATCTCGGAATGAAATTGTTGGAACATCACCATTTAATTCAACCCAATTATTGCCGCCATTAACAGTAAAGAATAGACCAAATTCAGTCCCTAAAAATAATAAATCCTTGTTTCTGTCTCTTATACACATCTGACGCTGCCGACGATCTACTCTGTGTAG
>CAJXVJ010000056.1 GCA_913061105.1 uncultured Alcanivoracaceae bacterium
CTACACAGAGTAGATCGTCGGCAGCGTCAGATGTGTATAAGAGACAGTTCCTGTACTAACCCATTGATTGCTATAACCTGAAAGCATGTACTCATATTCGATAGTTGCAGAATTCAAATAAGAAAGCAAAGCCACATCAAAATTTAAAGACCCATAATCATGTTCTAACAACAATGGATCATCATTTTTTATCGGTATTTTTTGATTACTAATTTTAAGTGTATCAATGATGATTTTTGGCTTGGCTTTGTAGCTATCTAAATAGTCTTTGTTATACACCGCTATCCCTGACTCTGTTAAGACCAAAGGATTGTTTCCAGGAAACAAAACATCAATTATGACATTAGAAGGAAGACCATTACCAGTAGTGAAAACAGAATATTTTAACGTTTTTGTATTGATTTCAACCAATCCATTGTCTTCAGTAGTAATAATCATCAAATCATCTTTGACTAGTTTTATTTTATCAAAAATGACTTTGGGTAAAATATGTGAATATTTATCAGCTTGTAGTATCAATTTTTCTCCATTCCAAGTCGTTTGATATAATCCTCCATCAGCAATCATCCAAACAGTTTTGTTGTCTTTATCGATATAAAAACTTGATGTGATTTGATTATTAAGATTCTTGTAAATGACTCCAAATTTTTGTGTGCTCCAATTAAAGGCTTCAATGCCAAAACTATTGGCTAACCATATGTTTCCATCTATGCCCTGTGACATTTGGTTAACATTATTGCCTTTAAAATAATTGGTGTCTGTATTGTCAATCATATGAGCAACCATATCGTCTTCATCAAAAAAACCCATTTGATTTTCAGTCAATAAATAAAAATAAAATCTTTTGCTCTTTGTTCGATAAAACATTCTAACAACGCCCAATTTTCTGCCTTTTTGGTTCTGGACATGAATGCTTTCGCCTGTTGTGATATTAACTTTATTAATGCCATCAACCGTGCTGACCCACAAGGTTTCTTCTTCATCTTGATAAAGGCTTTGAATACGATGATCATTTGATGAACCAAGATTTGGTATAAAACTGTTTTTTAGAGTTAACCCATTATCATCATATTCAAACAAATCAATTTTTGATGATGTGTGAACTAGCAGAACATTATCCTTATACTGATAACCTCTTCGATAGTCGATTGGTTCTTTGCTGCTTGATAGATATACATTAAACCTCTCCCAATCTGAAGACACTTTTATCAACCCCAATCCTTCAGTACCAATCCAAATATTTCCATCTGCGCTCTCAACAATCGCGTTTGTTACCCAATTGTTTTCAAGTACAGATCCATCTTCAAACAATTTAATTTTATGTAATTTATCATTAGAATATTGCAATAATGACTGTGTTGTACCAATCCATAAATTATCATTTGAATCAACCATTAAACGCCGGACAGAAGCTGGTTTATCATAAATGCTTATAATTAAAGATCTGGGTATTATGTTATCAAACTTTTTGTTCGTTTCATTGTATTTAAAAACCCCAGAAAATCCTCCAGCATATATTTCACCATTGGCAGATTCTTCAAAACCATAAATTGGACTAGATAAAGGGTCATTGTCATCTGTTGAAAAATTGAATGATTTAGATTCACCTGTATTGATATCATAATACAATATCTTTGAATCTATGGTGCCAATCCACAAACGGTTTTTCTTATCAACCATAATCTCAAATGTTTGTTTTGAGTCTAGCCATGCATTCTCATCTGTTTGAGAATGCTTGTAAAATTTACGCTCATCAACACTCCACTTGTATATTCCTTCACCATACAGTGAAAACCAAATATCGTTGTTTTGGTCTTTAGCTATGCCGTATAAATTATTGTTGGGTAATTTATATAAACTTGTTTGGGTATTTTTGATGCTTTCTGATTCATAATTATATTTATCAAAAACGGTTATGCCTACTTCGTTTATTGACATCCATAATTTTCCATCTGGCATTAGAATTAAATCTTCAACTAATATATCTGGCAATGAATAGGCGTCAGACCTGTCTTTTGAAAAATTGAGAAATTCTGAAGAGTCAAATCGACTCAAGCCTTCTTGGGTTCCTAACCATAAAAACCCGTCTTCATCTTGAACAATGTCTTGAATGTTATTACTTGGAAGACCGTCTCTGGTCGAATAGCTTGTCGCCGGAATAAACTTATCTTCAACACTTTCGACTTGTGCTGAAGCCATTTGTGTCAAAATAATTGAAAATAGAATAATTAGTGGTTTATACAATTTCATGAGTCCCTTAAGTATTCCATTGTTATATCAAATTAAATTTAAAAATACCAGTTATTTTAGGTTCTGTAATCATGACTATCTTGAAAATTTTATGATTACCCCAAAATTAGTTTTATCATTATTTAACTGGAAAACATATGACACAAAGCATGCATGGCTATAGAGGCACAACAATTGTTGGGTTTAGATTAGGCAATCAAGTAGTAATTGGAGGTGACGGACAAGTCACATTAGGCAATACCGTCATGAAAAGTAATGCCAGAAAAGTACGCAGACTTTATCGCAATGAAGTGATTGCTGGATTTGCAGGAGCCACAGCCGATGCTTTTACCTTGTTTGAAATCTTTGAAGCCAAACTGGAAAAACATTCAGGTCATTTGGTGCGTTCAGCAGTTGAAATGGCAAAAGAATGGCGCACAGACCGACGTTTAGGCCGCTTAGAAGCCTTATTGGCAGTCGCTGATAAAGAAACTTCATTAATCATTTCCGGAAATGGCGATGTTATTGAGCCAGAACATGGTCTTATAGCGATTGGATCTGGTGGTGCTTTTGCTCAATCAGCCGCTATGGCTCTCATGCGAAACACTGATTTAACTGCAAAAGAAATAGTTCAAAAGTCGTTGGACATTGCAGCAGATATTTGTATTTATACGAATAAGAACCAAACCATTGAAGAACTTAACACCACAGAGAAATAATCAATATGTCAAATATGACCCCAAGAGAAATAGTTCAAGAACTAGATAAACACATCATTGGACAAAATGATGCCAAACGCGCAGTAGCAATTGCCTTAAGAAACCGATGGAGAAGAATGCAATTACCTGAGGCTATGCGCAATGAGATTACACCAAAAAACATCCTAATGATTGGTCCTACTGGCGTTGGAAAAACAGAAATTGCCAGAAGACTTGCCATTTTAGCTGATGCCCCATTTATTAAAGTTGAAGCCACTAAATTTACCGAAGTTGGATATGTAGGTAAGGATGTTGAATCTATTATTAGAGATTTGGTTGAAAGCTCAATTAAAATGACCCGTGAAAATGCCATTGAAAAAGTACAGGCCAGAGCGGAAAGCGCAGCTGAACAACGTGTGCTTGATTATCTTTTACCCAAAGCCCCTTCTCCAATCCCTGGTGAAGAGCTAGAAACAAAAAACACATCTACTAGACAAAAGTTTCTAGAAAAATTAAGAAATGGTGATTTAGATGACAAGGAAATTGAAATTGATGTGACTTCCAATATGGGTGTTGAAATCATGGCACCTCCAGGTATGGAAGAGATGACAGACCAATTACAAGGCATGTTTGAAAACATGGGTAAAAAGAAAAAACAAACTAAAAAATTAAAAATCAAAAAAGCCTTGCCTATCCTTAAAGATGAAGAAGCAGGCAAAATGATTAATGACGATGAAACCAAACAAAATGCGATTACAAATGCAGAACAAAACGGCATTGTTTTCATAGATGAAATCGATAAAGTTGCAAAATCCCATGGAAGCAGTGGAGAAGTTTCAAGAGAAGGTGTACAGCGTGACCTGTTACCACTCATTGAAGGTTCTACTGTCAACACAAAATACGGAGTTATAAAAACTGATCACATGTTATTTATCTCTTCAGGTGCATTTCATCTGGCCAGACCATCTGACCTGATTCCTGAGTTACAAGGTAGGTTGCCGATTCGTGTCGAATTAAGGGCTTTAACTGCTAAAGATTTTGCACGCATATTGGTAGAACCAGAGGCATCATTAACAGAACAGTATGTCGCTTTGATGGGCACAGAAAATGTTGATCTTGAATTTACCAAGGATGGCATCGACAAAATTGCAGAAGTGTCTTTTTCAGTTAACGAAAAAACCGAAAACATTGGTGCCAGAAGATTACACACAGTTCTTGAGAGATTACTGGATGAAATTTCTTTTGTTAGCTCTGATAAATCGGGTGAAAAATACACCATTGATGCTGCCCATGTTCATAAAAACTTATCTGAACTGGCACAAGATGAAGATTTATCTCGTTATATATTATAATTTATACTAATTATTTGAGTTAAACATGGCATATAAGAGATAATAAGCGATTAAACATTAAAAACAGGATTTATAAAATGAAAAAACAATTAAATTTACTTCTAATCATCATGTTAGTGGCTTTGTTACAAGCATGTGGTAGCGGTGATCCAGCTGAACAAGCCATGAAAAAAGTTGACACAAACTCGCCAAATGGTGCTTTTTTGGCAATGGTTCAGGCCTTAAAAAATAATGACGTCAATGCCATGATGCAATCTAGCATGAGTCCTGCTGATTATGATAAAGCTGTTGCTGAATTTGAAAAAGCAAAAAGCGCTCCATCTGAATCAGATAAAGCACAATTTGCTCAAACCATGGGTATGTTAACTGGTGATGGCGCTGTTGATAAATTAATGGCAATGGTTTCACCTCAGTTAGAGCAAGCGCGCACGCAGTTGCCAATGTTGCTGATGATGGGCAAAGGAATGGTTGGTCCAAGCATTCAATCAAACCCAGATATTCCTGATGATCAAAAAGAAAGCATAACTAAATTAGCCAATGCCTTTATTGATTATGCAAGTGAAACAGATTTGGTCAGTGAAGAAATTACACGAAAAGCCATCACTTCTGCTGTTAATACAGCCAAAAGCTTAGACATGAATTCGCTTGACGAATTACAAAACATGTCATTTGATCAAGCCATGGGTAAAGCATCTTTGGTTATGGGTGGTGTTAAAGACATTATGTCTGTGTATGGTATTTCAGTTGACGACATGTTGGATTCAATCAAAGTTTCTGATGTGGTTGAAACAGGTGATACTGCCAGCATGAAATTGGCATATGAGTTTTTCGGTGAATCATTTGATCAAACTGTTAAAATGAAAAAAGAAAATGATAAATGGGTTGCGGCTCAATAATCAATAGGTTTTTATCATTGTCGAATGGCCAGATTTTTTAATCTGGCCTTTTTTCCATGTCAATACTATCAAAAATACTCTATCTACGCATTAAAGCCAAAATCATTCCCAGTGATTTAGCTCCTTTAGGTATTGACCAAAACAAACCCATTATATATGTTTTAGATACTGACTCATTGGTTGCAAGAGTCGTATTAAAAACAGAATGCAAAAGAAACAATCTCAGTTATAAAAATCTACCGGAAAACTGGCCGAAATTTTCAACTGTCATGGCCAATAAATATTTGCGTGGCTTTTGGAACAGGCAGCCAAATTACACCGTTTTTCAAAAAGGCTTGAAACAATTATTGACTTTTTTAAAGGACAATCCAGACCAGCAAGTTCAGTTGGTTCCCGTTTCAGTGTTTTTAGGCATGGCGCCTAATAAAGACAGTGGCATTTTTAAGAACCTATTGACCGAACAGTGGTCAATTGGCGGGCGTTTACGGAAATTCTTTTCAATATTGTTTCATGGTAAAAACACATTATTGCGTTTTAACCAACCCATACTTCTCAATTACGAAAAAGACTCAACTGAATCCACAGATGATTTAGTGAAAAAGATTTCACGGGTATTTCGGGTGCATTTCTATCGAATCAGAACTTCCGTTGTTGGACCTGATTTATCCCACAGAAGAACGGTTGCCAAAAACATTCTTAAACGGCAAAAAGTTCGCCAAGAAATAGAAAACTACGCCAAAAGAAAAAAAATAAGCGTGGCACAATCTGAAAAAGAAGCAAAAAAAATTATCAAAGAAATTGCTTCAGATTACTCTTACTCGATGGTAAGTATTTTTGCAAAAACATTAACTAAATTTTGGACCAAGGTCTATAACGGAGTTGTGTTTAATCATTTCGAAGAGTTTCGTGCAAAATCACAAAAGTACGAAGTCATTTATGTCCCATGTCACCGAAGTCATATTGATTATCTCATCATGTCATATGCCCTACATGATCGTGGCGTTGTTCCACCACACATTGCAGCTGGAATAAATCTAAACATGCCTGTTATTGGCTCAGTGTTGCGAAGAAGTGGTGCGTTTTTTATCAGACGGTCTTTTAATTCAGCTTTGTATTCAACTATATTTTCTGAATATTTAGGGGCTCTATTAACACATGGTGTATCAATAGAATACTTTATTGAAGGAACCAGAAGTCGAACAGGTCGCTTATTACAACCAAAGGCAGGTATGCTTGCCATGACCATAAAAAGTTATATCAATGAACGTAACAAACCTCTCATGTTTCAACCAGCCCATGTCAATTATGAGAGATTAATGGAAGGAAGCTCATACCAAAATGAATTGGGAGGGAAGTCTAAAAAAGGAGAATCATTGGGTGGATTGTTTAAAGCCAGAAAACTATTGAAACAAGATTATGGCCGATTGACAGTTAATTTTTCAGATCCAATACTACTTGACGAATTACTCGATAAGTTTAAACCCAATTGGCGAGAAATCACCCTAAACCACAATAAAAAACCCGATTGGTTCAAAGCCTTAGTCAATGATTGTGGAACTGAAATTATGCAACGCATAAATGCTGCTGCCCATGTTAATCCAATTAATCTGTTGGCCATTACTTTGCTATCTACTCCCAATCATTCTGCTGCAGTTGAAAACCTGGCACAGCAAATTGAATTTTACAAAGAATTATTGGTTCGCTTGCCCTATTCAACTAGGGTAACAATCACTGATTTAAACACACAAGAAATGTTTGATTTAGGAATCAAACTGGGTTTTATTGAAATTGTTGAACATGAATTAGGTGATGTTATTCGGGTTAAAAAAGACCAAGGAATTTTACTAACCTATTACCGCAATAACATCCTACACCTATTTGCAGCCAGTTCATTTATTGCCATGAGTTTGGTCAATCAAAAACAAATGCAGAGGCGTGAAATATTACGTTTAATGGGGGTGGTTTATCCTTTTGTAAAAAAAGAACTGTATTTGCACTGGAGCTTGGATGAGTTTATTGCCTATGGTCGCGAAACAATCGATATACTAAAACAACTTGAAGTATTAAAATCTGGTAGCAGAACAGTAGAAAGACACTCGGGCGGAACCATTGAAGCTGGTAAATTACGTGTGCTTGCCAATGCCTTAATGCAAACCTATGAACGGTTTTTTATAGTTATTGCTGTTTTAAGCAAAAGCGGTTCAGAACAAATAACCGTGCCTCAATTAGAAACATTGTGTCATAAAACGGCCAGTAAATTAAATTTACTCTATGGCTTTAATTCTCCAGACTTTTTTGATAAATCATTATTTAAAAACTTTATTTCTAACCTAAAATCCGAACAAGTCATTGAAACTAGCTCAGATGGTAAAATAATATTTACCGATAACTTAAAAATATTTTATTTGGGCGCCAAGAGACTCTTGTCTAGACGCATCAGACACAGTGTCCTAAATTTACTCGAACCAAAATCTTAATTCCAGATAAATCTACCAAGGAAACATTATGAAATTTTCATCTTTCGGCTTTGCCCCTGAAATTCTACAAGCCCTCGATAAATGTGGTTACACAAAAATGACGCCTGTTCAGGAACAAACCATGGCAATAGCCCGCAGAGGCAAAGATTTAATGGTGAATGCTCAAACTGGGACAGGAAAAACGGCTGCCTTCGCACTGCCAATATTACAAAAACTGGTAGATAATCCTAGAAATCCATCTCATGATGCAACACCTCCAAGGGCCTTAATTTTATCGCCCACCCGTGAATTGGCAGAACAGCTGGCCAGTGCAATTAACAGCTATGCTGAATTTTTAGATGAAACAATTGTGGCTGTTTATGGTGGTGTTAAAGTAACAGGCCAAGCCAATAAATTACATGCAGGTGTTGATATTCTTATTTCAACACCTGCGCGTTTATTGGAGCACATTGAATTAAATCATGTGTCTTTATCTCAAGTAAAATATTTGGTGTTAGATGAAGCAGACCGCATGTTAGACATGGGTTTTATTACTGATGTAAATAAAATCATTGCCCATACAGCCAATGAACACCAAACTTTATTGTTTTCTGCAACAACAACTCCAGCACTCAATGAATTATCTCATCAATTGCTAAAAGACCATCAAGAAATACGCATTTCTAAACGCAACACAACTGCTGAGACGGTTGAACATGTCATGTATGCAGTGGTTGAAGAAAGAAAAATTGATTTATTCATGGCATTACTTGATGAATACAATTGGTACCAAGTATTGGTCTTTACCAGTACAAAAAGACAAGCCAATGAATTATTAGACAGCCTTAAACAAAAGAAAATTAAAGCAGCCGTCTGTCATGCTGACAGATCTCAAGGTTCAAGGCGAAGAGCCTTAGCCGATTTCAAATCGGCTAAATTACAAGTCTTAATCGCAACAGAAGTGGCTGCTCGTGGACTGGATATTGAAGGTTTAGATTATGTGGTTAATTATAATTTACCTTTCCTGGCTGAAGACTATGTTCACCGCATTGGGCGAACCGGGCGTGCCGGTCAATCAGGTCATGCCATTTCATTTGTAAGCCGTGAAGAAGAACAAGCAGTTGATCGCATTCAAAGGCTTATAGGCAGCAAGATAAAGCGCATTCGTAAAAGAGGTTTTGAAGTCAGTGACAGAGAAGCCTTAATTAGTACCATTGCACAAGGTGTAAAGACCAGAAGGTCAAATAAAATGACGGAAACTAAAATTGGCAGCAAAAGAAAAGTGAGCAAACCTCAGCCAAGCAAAAGTAAAAAGACACACAGCAAAATTCAAAAACCAAAAAAGAAACCTGGCCGTAACAAAAGAAAAAAGTAGTGTACTGTTAATCCAACCTGTCAGCAACAGTCTCTTGTAAACGTTCTCCTCTGATCATTTCACGATAGGGAACTTTCGCCACTGCCAAACATTTCAAGATTTCAATCTCTGCCAATTGACCCGCTTCTTCTTTAAAACAGACAACCAATCGGTGTTGGCCTTTTTTGCCCAACTTGACTTCAGTGACCATATCTAAGCCTGCAAAAATTTCACTGATATTGGTATCTGGGTCGCTTTCTAACCTGAAGGTAAGCGCCATTGTTCTGGCAGTCATATCAGCAATTTTTTCGTGAGAGTGCAAACGTCCTTTCTTAAGAATAATAACCTGCTGACACAAATCTTCTATCACTTCTAAATTGTGTGAACTGATAATTATTGATGTTTTACCTGCCAGGCTACGAATGACAGCTTTAATACCATCAGTTGTACTTGGGTCTAATCCAGCAGTGGGCTCATCTAATAAGATTAACTCAGGTGAACCAATAAAAGCTTGCGCAATGGCAATCCTTTTTAACATGCCATGGCTGAGTTGATCAGCATTCTTATTGGCTGATGATGACAGATTCACCAATGCAAGAACCCGTTTTGATTCAGCCAGGGCTTGCTTTTTATTAAACCCTTGTAATTCTGCCAACATGGACAATTGCTTGCCTACCGGAATGGCTTTTAACAATATCGCATCTTGAGGCAAAATCGAGATGCGTCCACGCAATTCAGGATGATCTGGATCGTGTCCTAATATCTTTATTGTGCCTTTTGTTGGTTTTAAAAAACCACATAACAAAGAAAACAACGTCGTCTTTCCTGCGCCATTTGGGCCAACAAGGCCCGTAGTTAGGCCTTTATTTACAGTTAAATCAACGCCATATAATGCCCATTGGTCGCCAAAACTTTTGGCCAATTTTTGTGTTTCTATTATCTTATCAGTCATTAAATATCACGCTTTGAAAAAATCTTCCAGCCAAAAAACCCATAGGCCAAAACATAAAATGGAACGGCCAATGCCGCACTTATGGTATTGCCCCAACTCAACTGTAAAAATAAAGATTTGGTAGAATTAGGCAAGGCATAGGCAAGCATATCAGCTGCATCTGGCATTTTAAGATGAACCACTGTAATTAACACCAGTAATATAACATAGATACTGATGCCCATTAAAGCTGACAAACCAGCAGATCCAACGATCACTGAACACAGTGACATCAGTGCAACAAATGGTATGGTATACAGTATCAATGATAATGCCACCAAAGGTGCATCTCTCACAACCATTGCAAAACTATCCTTATCAACACTCATAGCAATCAAAGCTGCCAATAAAGTAATAATGACATAGGATACGGCAACCAAGATGACTGCACCAAAAAAACGACCAATAAATATTTCTAAGCGGTTACACCTAGGAGTAAGAAAACGCAGGTATTTACTGCCAATATCATTGGCTGTTTGATCACTGGCTGCGAATAACACAAACATCGGAACAGTGGATATGGCCAAATAATAAAAAGCAGAAAAGGTAGGTGAATGGTTTACAAATAATGTTGAAGCCACTTTGGGATCAATAATATAAGACATGATCATACCAGCCTCTGGACTGGCTAAATGTTGTGCATTACCGCTGCTTAATTTCCATAAAACCCAGAACCAAAAAACGCCAAAAAACACCAGAAACAATAAGCCTCTGGCGCTTTTTAGTGAATAATATAAATCCTGGCGAGTTAGGGTGCTTACCACCCCCAAACGCAATGAATTCATAGGGTTTTATTCAGCATCTACAGGTTCTGGAGCTGATCCGCCACCCATGCCTTTGGCCGCAATTATTGCCATAATACCACCTACTAATCCAAGGATGTTCATAACACCAAACGTGGTCATGAGACTTCCTATGACCTCAGCTGCTATGGCCATCGCTCCTGCAATCATAATAAATTGTGGTTTGGTATTTTTGAATAAAAACACAGCACCTGCAATTAAAATACCAACACTTACCAATAGAAAAACACCAAATGCCATTAGACCAATACCTGATCCTGCAACTTCATCTTGGGCTTTTTCTATGGCTTCTTTTTGTTCAGCAGTCATTTGACTACCGCTTTGTTGAGCCACATTCATCATTTCGGTCATGCCTTCAGAACCTAATGCACTGGCGGCACCTCCTCCTGCTAAATATCCAAATGAAACTAATAAATTCAAAACAGCTGCAATAATTAAAATAACACCGGCTGCAGTACGCATATCTTTTCCCCTAAATCTCTATTAATGTCAAATAATAGGTTTTGTATAAAAACCTAAACCATTGAATATCTTATTACAGACTTTTGTATCTGTCAATTAACATTTGTTGACATTATTTTGCAACGCCGGTAATTCGGCACGATTGAAAATTTGGGTTTGTGTCTAGAATCGTGTATTCACCATTGCCCACATCGGCTTTTAATTGACGTGTTCCACTGGCAAAAAAGTAGGTAACTTCAATGTTTCCTTTTGATTGTAAGAATGTATCCCAACGGTTTCCTGGTTCATGACAAACCACCGAACAACCTTCTTTACCGCATTTGATTATTTCCTTTTCATAAGATGCATTGTTTTGTGCCGATGCAACTGAACCAAAAAATAAACCACTTAATAAAATTAAACTCTTCATAATATTTCTCCAAATTAGTAAAACATGTACCCATTATAGGTAACTGCTGTGAATCTAACATTAATCTAAAAATAGATGAAATATGATGTCTGTCACAAATTTCATGGGGTTTGTCATCACTTTGTCATGATTAATTATATGACTTTAGAAAACCTCTGACTGGATTGTTTGCGCAAATAAATATCGAAAACCATACAAATGTGACGGACCAAAATTCTGCCTGCTGAAGTGACAGATAATTGATTGTCATCCATTACTAATAATCCATCATCTTGCATATCGGACAAGTCTTTCATCTCTTTAGCAAAGTAAACTTTAAAAACAATCTGGTGTTTCTTTTCGACGGCTTTAAAGTCTAATGTAAATTGACAGGCAATCTCTTGAATAACCGCCTTGCGCAACAAATCATCGCCGTTCAGCAAGTAACCGCGATAGATTGGCAACTGTCCATTATCTAATAGTGAATAATATTGCTCTAGTGATTTAACATTTTGACTAAAAGAATGGTTAACAGAACTGATTGAAGAAACACCAATGGCAACCAAATCCAATTCGGCATGGGTGGTATAACCTTGAAAATTACGTTGTAAAGAACCATTGGCTTGTGCAATTGCCAACTCATCGTCTGGTTTGGCAAAATGATCCATGCCTATGTAGACATAACCAGCTTTTGTTAGTTTTTCGATGCTCATTTGTAGAATGGCCAGCTTTTCTTCTGGTTTGGGTAAATCTTCTGATTTAATGCGTTTTTGTGGAGAAAACAAATGTGGCATGTGTGCATAATTAAACACAGAAAAACGATCGGGTGACATCTCAATAACTGCATCCACTGTTTTAGCAAAGCTTTCTAGCGATTGAAAAGGCAATCCATAGATCAAATCTACACTGATTGAACGGGCATTAACTGACTGACAAGCAGCAATAATATCACTTGTCATTTCTGTGGGTTGAATCCGATTCACTGCTTTTTGTACCACTGGATTGACGTCTTGTACACCCAGAGAAAAACGGTTAAACCCATAACTGGACAATTTTTTTATGCTTTGTTTGGTCACAGATCGTGGGTCAATCTCAATTGAATAATCGCGCTTGTCTGTATCAATTAATGGAAAGTACTTACCAATCAACGCCATCATTCGTTCAAATTGAGCATCGGTTAAAAATGTTGGCGTGCCACCACCGAAATGCATTTGTTCAACAACTCGATTCTTATCATAAAGCTTCGACAGAATGATCATTTCTTTTTCTAAATAATCTAAGTACTTATCGGCTTTATCGCGTTTTTTTGTGGCAATTTTATTACAAGCACAGAAAAAACACAGGGTATCGCAAAATGGAATGTGAAAATACAAACTGATGGGTTGGTTTTTGTTTGCTTTATTGCTTAGCTTGGCTTGTTTAATGTATGCATCGACTTTAAATTCTTCATTAAAGACAACTGCTGTTGGATAAGAAGTATACCGTGGACCTGCTTTATCATACTTCTTTATTAAATCTAAATTAAATTCAGGAATTGTTGCCATGGCTTTTCATTCATTAAAAAATCCAATTGTAGGTCAGTTTTTTAAACCAATTAATGACCTATATCAATTATCTCATAACAAATGGCCAATAATGTTATTCGCCTATGTCTTCATTCCACAACTCAGGATTATTTTCGATAAAATCATCCATCAGTTGGCAACATTCTTGATTATCAACAACTTGTACATCAACACCACGTGATTTTACATACTCTTCAGGGCCTTGAAATGTCTTGTTTTCACCAACAATAATATTTGGAATTCCATATAACAAAGCCGCACCACTGCACATATCACAGGGTGAAAGTGTCGAATATAGCGTGGCTTTTTGATAATCGGTGGCTTTTAACCTGCCTGCATTTTCTAGACAATCCATTTCTGCATGCAAAACAACACTGCCATTTTGGACCCTTTGATTGTGTCCTCGGCCGACAATTTCATCATCTATAACCAAAACAGAACCAATAGGAATACCGCCTTTGGCCAACCCTTTTTTGGCTTCTTCTATCGCTGCTTGTAAAAATTTATCCACTGTAAAAATCCTTTAATTTTTGATTTTGAAATTATACCCCAATCTTACCATTAAAATTAGGGTATTGAAGATTACTCCTGTAATTCAACTCGAATCATATTATCATTTGAGTTTCTATCAATCATCTTGATATAAGGGTCTACACCTGCATATTTTGGCAATTCTTTGACTTCAAAGGTGAATGTATTTTCACCTGTTTTTATCATTTCCTTATCAAATTTCAATACATGGGTATCATCTTTTGCCGTATCAGGATCGCTTGAAAAAATACCAATATCAAAATAGTCATTAACCTCTGCCTTGGTTTCTTCGCCTTTACCATCGGCATAAAATTTGCCAGCATCGATGGTTAGTTCTACTTTATAATTGCCACTTTCTAGTTTTGTAGCGGTTGCAGATTTTGTCTTTAAATCAAACAATGTAATTTTAGCAAACACATCTTCAATAAATGCATAATCACTTTCAGAGGCAACCGATTTAATATGTCGAATCAGATCCAAAGTTGTTGGGTAAGGATCTGATTGGTATTGAAACTCTTCTAATAAGTTTCTTAATGCCCGATTAAACCTTTCTTCACCCAGCCTATCTTTGAGAGAATACATGACTATCCCACCTTTTGGATAGTGGATATATTGCTGGTTTTCGGCCCGCATTAATGGCATTTCCTCTAAAACCTCTCCACTTCTTCCACGCAAATACCTGTCCATTTCATATTTTAAAAATTTGCGTAAGTGGTGTTCACCATAGAGTTGTTCCATTGCCAGATAAGCAGAATATTCAGACAAAGATTCTGATAGAACGGCGGAACCCTGAACATCTGCTGGCATAACTTGATGCCCCCACCATTGATGTCCCATTTCATGGGCTGTGACAAATGACACCCAATCAATTTTATCTTCATCGCGTAAATCTGCAATAAAACCAATGTCCTCAGAATAAGGAATGGTATTTGAAAAACTCTGTGCAAATGATGCATATCGCGGAAACTCAATGATTCGTACTTGGCTGTGTTGATAGGGTGAGAATACTTGCTTGAAATAATCCAATGAAACTTTTACTGAATCAATCATGACTTGAACATTTTTATCATGGGTCTTGTGATGATAAACCTCAATACTTACCCCATCATGAACATCTTTCGCCACTTCATATTTGCCTGATAAAAAGGCAAAAAAGTTGAAAATAGGAGCATCCATTTTGTAGTGGTAATAAACTCTATCATTTTCAGTCCATTTCTTTTGTAAATAACCCGGTGTGATGGCAAATTGATCATCACTGGTGGAAACCACTGCTTCGTAATTAATAAAATCAGCTTCTTGACCAAGAAATCCCGTGCGGTACTTAGATTCGTCTTCTAATTTTGCCATGCGCTGTGGCGGTGTCATATCACGGCTCTTGCGTTCTTGTCTATCAGTTAACTCAAAACCAGCGTTGTAGCCAAAATGCGGCAACAATGTGAAGCTGTTAATGAATGAACCATTGGCAACTATCGTGTTATCTGAATTGGCATCAACAAATCCCTTCGCTTGTCTTAATACTGTGAATTCAATCTTCCTAGACTCGCCAGGCATTAAGGCAGGCTCGAAATTCAACCAACCGGTTTTGAAATCTTGATTAAAATCGGTTATATTTAGCCCATCGCTTTTTAATTCTACTGTACTATTTTGATCCCAACTGATTATTTCTTTAGAAATGGGAGCTGTGGTTTTATTCTGAACTATGTAATAGCCATCAACCTCGACTCTTCGTTTATAAGGATATATGTCAAC
>CAJXVJ010000057.1 GCA_913061105.1 uncultured Alcanivoracaceae bacterium
CCTGTCTCGTGGGCTCGGAGATGTGTATAAGAGACAGATATGAAGTTGCAGCATTCCATTTGATATCCATTCCGCAAGTTGCTGAGTTGCTGCTTGAGACAGATGTTACTCCAGAAAATGCTGGGGCAGCAGTACAGAGACCAGTGGTTTGTGTTTCAACACATGCCGAAGTGTCAGATACACAGACATTGTTGCTATCTGATTTACTGATTTTATATCCAACTGGCACCAAGCCTGTAACTGAATTATCTATGTATTCATTAGTGGTGATATTATCGGCTATTTTTATAAAGCTATCCACTTGACACCCGCCTTCAGAGCGGAATACACTATAATTTTCAGTGTCTGATAAGTCCAATTGCCAATCGATTTTAATGCTGTTGTCATCTACAGGATTTGCTGCAATGTTTTCACCTGTTGCAGTTGATGGGCATATTTTTGGGCGCAAAATAAATAAGCCAGAATTTATATCACTAACGATAATATTGCCACTTTCAAAAAAAGGATAATTACTCCAAGAACCATTGAAATTAGCACCGTCATTGTTTGGGAAAGTGTCAAAACTAGCAACTTCATGTATGTTAGCACTGCCTATCTCTGCGATATCTACAATACTTAATCCACTGGTATAATTGCTTAAATAGGCTAGATTGCCCTTTATGTATATATTGTGGTCAATAGAATTTTTGGCACCATAATAGAAGCCAATTATTGTTGGTGATGTTAAATCAAGCATATCCCAAATAAACGTTTTGGTTTTATGACCTAGTCTCTGTTCATCCTTTTCATCATTCATTAAAAAGTATCTTTGGTTCTCAGTTAACCAACCTTGATGGGTATATTGAGATTGAGAATATCCTGTTCTTGAAATCATGGTTGGTGATGTTTTGTTAGTTACATCCACAATAGTAATGGTGTCTTCGTTGGCATTGAAACAAATTTCTTTGCCTGTGTAATTGTTGTCTGGTCCATTATACATGACACATTGTGCATCATGGGTATAACCATCGCTATTGAAACAGCCCGCATTAGTCGGGTTGCTAGGGATTTGAAGATTTATTATGTGTAATCCTTGATTACAGGTTTGAGTGCCTACAGCATAGGCAAATCCTGATTCTTCATTGATAACAATATTGTGTGCACTGCCAAATCCAGAATATCTACTGTTGCTAATAAAAGATATGGGTGGATTGGAAATATCCCGCAATTGGTTTAGATCAAAGACTTGCATTCCATGGCCTGATGCTTCAGAAACTATATAGGCATGATTTTTATAAGTCTTTACATCTCTCCAAGAGCTACTAAAAGTGGCAGTAGGCAATATTCCCAGATAAATGGGTTCTTTAGGATCACTGATGTCAATAAATGATGTGCCTGTATCAATAGTCATCAAAGCATACTCTTTACTGGTTTCGGGATCTGTCCAACCCCATATATCAGATCCTGATGAATTAACTGTTCCTCCCATGTGTTCGAAATGTACACGACGCATAAGATCTATATTATTGCATGCATAAATGTCAGCCATACCTGTCTCAGCATCGCATGGTGTAAATGGATGCGAAATAGCATTAAAACTAACAAAGGTCAAAAGGAGAATCGTTTTCATATTTAATTCCATATTTATATTGCGTGATAAATTAACATAAAGCTTATAATTCTTCTACGATTACATTTCATCAATTTAGTTTTGAAAGCTTCTCAATGGTGTCTTTTTCAACGGCATCTAATATTGCTAAATGTTGTTTGGATTCTGTATTTAATCGCAACAAATTGAGTTTTTCGAACCATAATTGCGCGTTTTCTCCAAATCTAATGGCAATTCTCTTTGCACAATTTTCGATCCATCTTTCAGCTTGTTTTGACGATAATACTTCGGGGTGATTTCTTGCCATATACCTGAATACCAATTCTTCAGCACGTGGATCTTTGTATTGCAAGTCTGACTTGAAGACTTGCTTGGCTTTCATTGCAAGTATGTGATTAAAATTTTGTTTGTCTTGAGGAGAGAAAAAGCCTGAGTACAATAAACCATCTACATCGTCATCACTGTTATCAAATTCCTGATGAAACACTTCTTGAACTTTTTGTATTAAACTGGCTTGAGATTTAAATTTTTCTAAATTGGCTTTATTGGTGGCATAATCCATACCAATTCTTTCCAAATCTACATCTTTCAAAACACCTAAAGGTGCAACTATAGGAGACTTGTTGATGTGTATGGTTTTTAACGCTATGCGTTCACAATCCTCTGGCAGTTCACTTTGAGGAGTAAAGATTCTGTCTCGTATGTCTTCAACATCAAGCGCAAATAAATCATCTGGATTATGTGCTAAGTCATAACAGATAACCCCATTTGGATTAGTGGGGTGAATCGCTAAAGGCAGCATAATTGCAAGACAACCGCGTTGAGCTGGAATTTTGTTGGAAACGTGCACAATGGGTTTTAGTAACTGCCAATTGAGCAAGCTTTTTACTGTGTTTTTCTTGCGTAGACTTAAACAGTATTCGAATAATTTTGGTTGTTTTTGTTTGATTAATTTGGCTACTTGAATTGTGGCTTCAACATCACTTAAGGCATCATGGGCAGCTGTGTGCTTCATGTTATTTGCTTCAGTTAAGTCTGTCAACTTGAAACTTGGTTTACCTTCTTCGTGCATTGGCCATTGGATTCCTTCAGGCCTCAAAGCATAACAGGCGCGTACTAAATCAATCAAGTCCCATCGACTATTTCCATTTGCCCATTCACGTATATAAGGATCTAATAGGTTGCGGTAGTTGCCATAACGAATAAATTCATCATCAAACCTGATGGAATTATAACCAATTACACAGGTATGAGGTTCGCTAAAAATATCATTGATTTTTGACATAAAATCTTTCTCTAGCATGCCTTTTTGTTGGCATTCTTGAGGAGTAATGCCGGTTATCAAGCAGGCTTCAGGATCAACTAAAATATCACCACTGGGTTGACAATAAAACATATCTGGTTCTGAAATTGGATTGAGATTAAGGTCAGTTCGTATGCCTGCAAATTGGGCAATTCGATCAAATTTAGGGCTTATACCAAAGGTTTCTAGGTCGTACCAATAAAATGAGCTCATAAGTGTGAATGGATGTCAAAGTAATAATTTACATTGATTTTAAACATTTTGACAGAGTTTTTTAAAGTTTTGTAACTTTAATTAGCTTAGATTCTAACGGGTCTTCGTCTTCTTCCACATGGTAAGTTTTAACGGGTATGCAGTTTTGTCGTGTGTCTAACCATGTTTTAGTCACACGTTCAGGTTTGCTGTGGTGTTTATCCACCTCTATAATGCCATCTTTTTGTGAGACTATTGTAAATGAATAATCTTTTATTTTACCATCTTTCAAAACTTGGTATTTTAAATTATTAGTTTTACCTGCACAAATGTCTCTGGCTAAATTGAGTGAAACCAAATTTGGAGTGGAATAATTTTCAGGTACTGGTAATTGCCATTTTTTGCCTTTGTGGTTACCTATGGCTTGATGCTTGTCTTGATCGATTTGGTATTCTGATTGGCGTTTGTTAAAGGCTACTTTTTGATTCATTTGATAAGATTCAGGGGAATAGTCTCCTTCATTTTCTGTAAACATTGAAACTTCTGAGCGTTTAAAGCCCAAAAAGGAAGCCATGCCATGTGTTCCACTGGTTTTATCAGTAATGGTATAAAAGGGAGCAAGGTAGCTTAATTCTATACTACTTGTGCCAATCTTTTTCCCATCTTTAAATACAGTGTATTCTGCTTTAAACGGTTCTAAAGCAATGGCATTAAAAGCCAAAAATAATAATAGTAGTGTTTCTTTAATCATCAAAAATTATCGGTTGTGTTAAGAGTTTTTGCTCAAAAAATAAATCTTTTCCGTGCCATTCTACACGATTGTGAGCCAACAGTGCTATTGTACGGGGCAAAAGTGAATGTTCTCTGAACAACAATTTTTCGGCCAATAGTTTGGCATCTGTAATATTTTCGACATTTATTATGGATTGACTGATGGTTTTTCCAGCATCTAATTGGGCATTGACAAAATGGACAGTAGCACCGTGTATTTTATCTTTGTTGTCAATGACACGTTGGTGCGTGTTTAGACCTGGATATTTGGGCAATAATGATGGATGAATGTTAATGATTCGATTATTAAAAGCATTAATAAAAGGTTCTGGCAGGATTTTCATAAAGCCAGCAAGAACGATGAGTTGACAACTGTGTTGATTTATTACGTCTTGTAAATGTTGAATTTTATCATCACTTTTATCCCAATTGAAGGAATAAACAGGAATGTTGTTTTGTAGGGCATATTGTAAACCTGATGCATCTTTTTTGTTGCTTATAACCAGCTTGACTTCATAGCCATATTGTTCTTGCTTTTCAATGATTGATGCCAGATTGCTTCCTGTTCCTGATATACATACAGCAATATTAAATACTGAGGCCATGGGAATTAAATAAATTCCACATCATTTTTATGTTTTTTTGATTTTCTAACAGTGCCAATTTTCCAACATTTTAAGCCTGTGCTTTTAATCAGCTCTTCGCATTCAACTTTATCATCTTTGTTGATAATGACAACCATGCCAATACCACAATTGAAGGTACGTAGCATTTCAGCATCAGATAAATTGCCTTTTTCTTGTAGCCAGTTGAAGATTTCAGGGCGATCCCAACTGGATAAATCAATATTAATAGCCAACTCATCTGGAATAACTCTTGAAATGTTTTCCGTCAATCCACCGCCAGTGATGTGTGCTATACCATTGACTTCGATGGCTGAATCAACCAACTCTAATAATTGTTTTACATAAATTTGTGTTGGCTCTAATAAGTGTTTACCAATACTTTTATCACCCAACTTTTCATTTAAATCAGTTTTATTCACTTCCAATATTTTTCGAATAAGAGAATAGCCATTTGAATGCGGACCTGAAGAAGAAATACCTATAATTACATTTTTTTTCTGAATGTTTTCGCCATTGATTACTGCATCTTTTTCTACAGCCCCTACAACAAAACCAGCTAAATCATAATCACCTTTGGTGTACATTCCTGGCATTTCTGCGGTTTCACCACCTATCAATGCACAATTGGCTTGCTTACAGCCATTGGCAATACCACCAATGACAGCTGCTGCGTCATCTGGTTGTAATTGACCACAAGCATAATAATCTAGAAAAAATAACGGTTCAGCGCCTAAAACGATGATGTCATTAACACACATGGCCACCAAATCTATGCCAATAGTCGAATGATCATTCATCATGTTGGCTAATTTTAATTTTGTACCTACGCCATCTGTTCCTGATACCAATAATGGGTTGTTGTAATTTAGTTGTGACAAATCAAACAGTCCACCAAATCCACCAATACTGCCCATCACACCTTTGCGGTTGGTAGATTTTACAGCGGGTTTTATTTTTTCAATAAGATCATTGCCGGCATCAATATCAACGCCTGCATCTTTATAGGTTAGGCCACCAGTGTTTTTAGAATTACTCATTAGCTCAAGGAGGTTAGTAAAGAAGTTGGATTTTAACCTGAAAGATTAACAAAATCATTCAAATCCATTATTAAAAATCAAATCATCAAGATATACCGCTATAGTTAGCTGTGATGTTGGCATGATTTGATCATCATCAGTTAAAATTATCTTTGCATATCTGAGTTGATCAACATCTCCTGAAATTGGGATGAAATCAAAAGTTAATGTAATGCTTTCCTCAGCTGCTAGTGTTATTGTGTTCTGGGAAGCTGACACTATAGATGCTTCATCTTGTACAAAACTGATTGTCCAACTGTGAGAAATGGTGTCTTTGTTTACAAAGGTTCTTGACCAACTGCATCCATTAATACAGTGGTTATCACGTAAGCTTGCTATGTTTAAATCTTTTGGATTTCCTCCAATTTCAGGATTAGCCGCTTCATAATTAATAAAAATTTCATCCATAACCAATACTGTATTGGCAGCTTGGGTTACATCTAACATTCCTGCACCTATATCATCAGTAGTTGTCATCCCACCATCTTCAAATAAAAGGCCATCATTGGCACTTATCATTAATGCTGATTTTAGTTCTGATGGACTCCAATTTGGGCGCAAGCTTTTTAATAGTGCTAATGCTCCCGAAACAACAGCAGTAGATTGTGAGGTACCTGTGATAACAAAATATTGAGGAGCGGGAAATCCTAAATCAGCAATGGCAGAAAATATGGCTGTTCCAGGAGCTGCAATATCTGGCTTGGTTATATTAAAATCATTGTTTGGTCCACGCAGTGAACTGTGATAAAGAACCATACCCAACGCATTGACTAATTTATGCTTGGTTTCTGAAATAATTTCAACCATTGTGTTATCAGGGAATTGTGTTTGTATGTAATTGATGAGATTGTTGGCATCGGTTAGTCCAATCATGGTGGCAGGGATTGAGGGTGAATTGATGTCGCTCATTAATACCGGAATGTCGGAATCCGCATTAAAAACTATCACCGCGATGGCACCAGCATCTTCAGCATTTTGAATTTTCAATTCATAACTGCATTCTGATGATTTGATTAAAGCAACAGCGCCATTAAAATCAAGCGGATCCCATGCCAAGCATCCTGTTTCATTATTGCTATCAATGTCTTTGGAATAAATGATGTGAGATTCTATATCGTTAACAAAAGCCACCATGCTATCTGAAATAACTGAATACATATCAACTAAAAATTCTGGAACTGGCATCAGTGAAGTCACAGAAACATCATTTGATTGGGTTCGGCCATGAAATGAATTGGCTACAGTCATAATCCATGGAGCCAAATGATTAACATTACCAACTGAAATTGGTTGTTGAGATGTGGCATTACCAGCGGATGCTGATGAGATAATTCCAGCATTGTGGGCATTTAATAAAGCCATTGAGACAGAATTTTCATTCCAAGGATTCAATCCTCCACTTAATGAAATATTAATGATATCAACACCATCTAAAATGGCTTGGTCAATGGCAGCAAGTACAGCAGAAGAAGGGCAGCCAATGGAGTCAGCACAGACATCATATATGATGACATGCGAATGTGGAGCAATGCCTGAAATAAAAGGTGCATTGAGTATTTCATCAGTCACACTGGTTACAAAACCACCTGGAGGGGCAGTGATATTATTACCACTAATAATACCTGCAATATGGCTACCATGATAATTTCCATCTATGGGGCCATCATCCTCATCACTTATGGCATCAACAAAATCCCAAGCACCAATAATTTTATTATTGCAAACATAGCTGACATCATAATTGGGGTTGACTGGGTTACACCATCCAATATAGGTATCTTGCCCGAAAGGATTGTGACTGGCAAAATCATAACTGTCTTCTGGATTATCTGAAAATGACTCATGTCCAAAATTTATACCTGTATCAAATATACCTACCAATACGTCTTCACCTTTGTTGGCAGCTAAAGGGCTGATGCCAGCACCACTCCATACACCATAAGCATTCACCATGCTGGCAGAAGCATCTGATGTTGTATGTAAAATTTCTTGTTTTGTTACTCTTAATACATTATCAAGGTTCGACAAATATTGTGCCTCATGTTCATATAATTCTAGGCTCATGCCATTAATGGCTTGGTTGTATTTAAATAAAGGTGAGTAAACAGTGTTATATTTTTGTGCCAATCTATTTATGGCATACTTTTGTTGATTGTTGATTTTTTGTAAGTGTGATTGTTGATTTGTTTCATTAGCAGAAACAGCCATTATTTTAGTCATAGGTTCTGCTTGAAAACTCACAATATAAACGTGCTTAGTATTATCATTTGCAGTGAGAACAAGTGGTATTGCTATAAATAACAGTATAATTAAACGCATCATTCATTATTAATTCTAAATAGGAAGTATTTTATAACATGATTTGATATGATTCGCAAAATTAAAAATACATCAAATAATATTATGTCAGTAATTACACGATTTGCCCCAAGCCCAACTGGTTACCTACATGTAGGTGGCGCAAGAACAGCCCTTTTCTCCTATTTATTTGCCCGTGCAAACAACGGTCAATTTATTTTAAGGGTTGAAGACACAGACAGAGAAAGATCTACAGATGAATCTGTTCAAGCCATTTTTGAAGGCATGAAATGGTTAGGAATGGAAAATGATGGTGACGTTTATTTTCAAACCAAAAGATTTCCACAATACAAACAAAAAGTGCAGCAATTACTGGATCAAGATAAAGCCTATTACTGTACGTGCAGCAAAGAACGTTTAGATGAGATGCGTGAAGCACAAATGAAAGCCGGTGGCAAACCCCGTTATGATGGTAAATGCCGTGATCTTGGGCTTGAAGACAGTGATGACGCAGTGGTTAGATTCAGAAATCCACAAGAAGGTGAAGTGACATTTGATGATTATGTTAGAGGCGTCATTACCACTGCAAACAAAGAAATGGATGATTTAATTATTGCTAGGCCTGATGGAACGCCAACATATAATTTTACAGTGGTGATTGATGATGTAGACATGAAAATTTCACATGTTATTCGTGGAGATGATCACATCAATAACACTCCAAGACAGATTAATATTTATAAAGCTTTGGGGGCTGAATTACCAAAGTTCGCACATTTGCCGATGATATTGGGCGATGATGGTGCCCGTCTTTCCAAAAGACATGGGGCAGTGAGTGTTATGGAATATGCAGATAACGGATATTTACCAGAAGCCGTATTGAACTATTTGGTGCGTTTGGGTTGGTCACATGAAGACAAAGAACTATTTACAAAAGACGAAATGATTGCATTATTTGATTTGAAACAAGTGAATAAAGCGCCTTCAGCATTCAACACATCTAAACTCAATTGGATTAATCAACAGTACATTCAACAAGCAGATTCACAAAGATTGTCAGAATTGTTAAGTGCCAGATTAGGAGTCTTACAAGTATCAGTGCCTGAGAATATTGACTTAATAAAAGTGGTTAATATGTTTAAAGAAAGAGCCATTACCATTAATGATATGGCAGATTCTGCATTATTCTTATTTGATGATATCAATGAATATGCTGCAACATCAGTTAAAAAAGTATTTAAGCAATCTGCCATCGTTCCATTGGAAACTTTGATTAAGAAAATGACGGATATTACAAATTGGGACAATGCTGACTTACATGGTATGATTGAAGACACGGTATCTGAACTTGAAGTCGGCTTCGGAAAAGTCGGTCAACCGTTAAGAGTGGCTTTAACTGGCCAATCATCAGGTCCTGCCAATGATGAAATCATGAAAGTGTTGGGTCAAGATAAAAGTATTCAAAGAACCAATAAAGCATTAGAAGCCGTGAAAGAAAAAGTCGCCAATCAAAGAAATTAAACAGGATTAGAAATGATTAAAAATTCTATAACCAAAATAATAATTGCACTCATAATGATTTTAGGTTTTTCTGGATATTATCTTTACAAAAACAAGGATATTACACCTGAACAAGCTATTTTTATGACAGCAGAAGCAGCTGAGTCTAATTCTACAGTTTCAGGAGTTTTTAAATTGAAAATTCAAGCAGTTAAAGAGGAAAATCTAGGAAAAATGTCCTATTTAAATTCTGAACTAGATTACCGAGATCAAAGGAATATAACTATCGATATTCCAATTGATATTAGAATGGGGTTAACCGATAAATATAACGCCAGTTTGGAAAGTATATTTATGGATAAAAACATTCGAGTCACTGGAGTGGCGAAGAGAATGAAAATTAATTTTTATTCTCAAGGAGTTAAAACAGAAAAGTTTTACTATCAAACACATGTGCGAATCAAGAACATAGATCAAATAGAATTTATATAAAGACAATCATAAGTTGAAAAAGTAATAAAGTGACTTTTAAAAACACCGACATAATAATAATTGGTGCCGGTGCTGCAGGTTTGATGGCAGCTATTAGTGCTGGAAATCGGGGGCGCAAAGTGTTGGTTTTGGATCACGCCAATAAAGTCGGTAAAAAAATTCTTATGTCAGGAGGTGGGCGGTGTAATTTCACCAATCTTGATATACAACACGAAAATTATATCTGTCACAATCCCCATTTTTTTAAATCCGCATTAAGCCGTTACACTCAATGGGATTTTATTGATATGGTTGAGAAGCATAACATTGACTACCATGAGAAAAAATTAGGCCAGTTATTTTGTGACAATAAATCCAAAGACATTCTTAATATGTTATTGGATGAATGTGCCCAAGTCAAAGCCGAAATAAAATCGCTTTGCACAGTTAACAAGATAGCAAAGACAGGTTCAGGGTTTAAACTACAGACTAACCAAGGCAATTGGCAATGCGAATCATTGGTTATCGCAACAGGTGGTTTATCCATACCAAAAATGGGGGCCACAGGATTTGGTTATGATATAGCCAAACAATTCGGTTTAAAAGTATTTCCTACCCAAGCCGGATTGGTCCCTTTTACATTAATAGAAAAGATGAAAGCCGACTTCGTTGAGTTATCTGGCACATCAGTTGATGCTGAAGTCTTGTGTAACGGTCAGTCATTTCGTGAAAACATACTGTTCACACACCGTGGATTAAGCGGACCTGCAATATTACAAATCTCATCATATTGGAGCCAAGGTGACAGTATTGAAATTAATTTATTGCCTGAGATAGACTTAGATGCTGTTATAGAACAAAACTTGAATAAAACCTTAATTGGTGTTTTGCAATCATATTTAAGTAAAAAGCTCACCCAAGTGTTGTGTCAATTGTGGTTCAAAGATATGAGTACAAAACTATTAACTGAAATCTCCAAAAGCGACCGTCAAAAAATTTTCAAGCAGTTCCACCAATGGCAATTTACACCAAATGGAACCGAGGGATATCGGACGGCAGAAGTGACAATGGGAGGAGTTGATACTGATGAAATATCATCTAAGACATTTGAAAGCTACACAGTCAAAAATCTCTATTTTATCGGAGAGGTTTTAGATGTGACTGCTCATCTTGGTGGTTACAATTTCCAATGGGCCTGGTCTTCAGGTCATGCAGCGGGTCAGTATATCTAGGTTATTAATCATTTTGATTACAAATATCATTGATTTTGAATAAAAAAGCTATTTCTCAGTAGTTTCTTACAAATGCTGATTGACATATAACCTAAATTAATATAATTTATTTTGAACATTAATTAATTTATAAATTAAGGGGTTGAAATGAGTAAAATTAATAAAAGAAAATTATTGTTTCTTGCAATAATTACAGCAATTACTGGTTCAGCAAATGCTGAATTATCAAAACTACAAAAACAAGTGGTTGCAGACAATGAAACGATGACAAATATGGGAGCTTCTGAAAGAAGAGAATTTCGTCAGAAAATTTGGAACAATTCAGATAAAGTAGCGCAAAGAGCCTACAATCAAGCTTATAAAGAATTGGTTGCTTCAGGAATTATTACCTTTGCAAATAATTCAGAAGGTAATGGTAATAAAACAAAAAAACAACATGGCATAACATCAGTTAATAATTCAAACCGAGGTGGACCTTTTTCTATTTCATATCACAGTGGAACTTTAGCTCCTAGTACTGCTGCAAGTAATATGGTTGGAAATAGATTTAACACCATCAGTGGAGCAGCTGTGCCAACATCTGGTTCAATTACTGGTTTTACTGCTGATATGGCAGTTGTTGCAGGAACAAATGCATTTTTCTCGATGTTTGATCAAATTGCTGGAACTACTGCAAATTTAATTACATCTGCTACTCAACCTATGGCATCTGGTTTTAATGATGTAACATTGGCAACAGGATTATCATATGTAGGTTCAGAATTTTTGGCAGGCGTTTGGGTTGGTGGTGGTGATACCATTAATGTAGCAACAGGAACTGTTGGTGCACAAGGCTTTCATGCTGTACAAATTAACGATATTGTAGGAACTGCGTTAGCTACTATTTCAAATATGAATGCTGCTATTGGTGTCAGAGGAAATCCTCCTGTCCCTGTTGAATTGATGAATTTTAGTATCGATTAAGTCAAATCATTTAATGAAATACAAGTACCAGACGGGCTCTAGAAATAGTGCCCGTTATTTTTTTGTCAGATATTGTTCCATAATATCACTTTTTTTTATAACGGCCTGTCATCAAGAAAAACCAATAAACGTTATAATAGTGACGTTTGATACCACTCGTGCAGATCATATTGGAGTATATGGTAAAAAAAATGCCAATACACCAAACTTAGACAATTTGGCAAAAGATGGTGTGGTTTATGAGTTTGCAATGTCTTCAATACCAATCACATTGCCATCACACAGCACCATAATGACCGGGAAGTCTCCGTTTGTGCATGGTGTTAGAGACAATGGTTTGTATATATTATCAGACCAACAAACCACAATCGCTGAAATTCTTAATGATCAAGGTTATAAAACTGCTGCTGCAATTGGTTCATTTCCATTAACATCACAATTTGGGATTAATCAAGGTTTTGATTTTTTCAATGAACACATAACCATAAAGCAAGAAGACATGTATGGTGATAAAACAATCCCTAAAGAAGCTTTGTTTTTTGATGAAAGAACATCAACACAAGTAAATGATGGTATTATGCCTTGGATTGAAAGTCATTACAAAAGTCCATTTTTTATATGGTTTCATTACTTTGATCCCCATCATCCACATGAGCCACCTCCACCCTATAATCAACATTTTATTAATGACTTGTATCAAGGTGAAATTGCCTATTCAGATGAAAGTCTAGGCAATGTTATAGCTCAATTAAAGAGGTTAGGTGTATACGATAACAGTTTAATCATATTTACTTCGGATCATGGAGAAGGAAATGGAGAACACAAAGAAGAAACTCATTCTATGTTAGTTTACAATTCAACATTACACGTCCCACTTATTGTTAAATATCCCAAACAATTAAATGCAAACAAACGCATTAAATCTAGAGTTGCTTTGGTTGATGTTTTTCCAACTATTCTATCAGTATTAAATATAGATTTAGAGCAATATTCTGACATACAAGGTCATATATTGCCAAAAGATGATAAAGATGCCAAAGATCATGAAATTTACATTGAAACCTTATCTGCAAAATTATCTAGAGGGTGGGGTGAACAAAGAGGATTAATCAAAGACGATTACAAGTACATACATGGTCCACAACAAGAATTGTACAATTTATCAAATGACCCTAGGGAATTAATTAATGTCATCGCAGAACAATCTAAATTAGCACATCAAATGAAGTCAGATTTACAGGAATATTTGGATGAGTATAAACCTGAAATAACTGCAAATAATACTGCTGAAATGTCACCTAAAACCCTTAATATTTTAAGGGGTCTAGGTTATATCCAATCCTCAGGTAATGCCACAGTAGAAATTTTAGAACATCTAGATGAATCTGGCGATCCTCCACAAATCCATGTTGAATCAATAACTTTTCAAAGCACAGCAAAACAATTGTTGTTTCAAAAAAAATATTTAGAAGCCACAAGATACATAGATGCATTACTTGAAGGTGATCCAGATAACTTAGCATTCATTGAATTAAAAATTCAAACAGATATGGTTTTAGGAAACATCTCCGATGCTAAAAAAGCATTAGAAATGTTACCAACTAATTCATACGGAACATTAACGCCTGAAAAGAGATTAGAGTTATTGGCAAAAATTGCTTTATCTGAAAATAATCTAGTCCTTGCTAAAAAACTTTTTCTAGAGTCATCAGCAATTGAGACTTCTGTAATAGTTCAATATGAGTTGTCAAAAATTGCAGCACAAGAGGGTGATTTTGAATTACAACAAAGTTACCTTAATACTTTATTAGAATTAGATTCAAATACAAGGAAAGTTGAAACTCTAAATGAATTGGCAATAAGCTATGCAAGAGATGGTGACTTGTTGAATGCTGAAAATTCATTTATAGATGCATTGGCTCATGACCCTTATAATTCAGAAAGTTATTATAATTATGGCATATATTTAAAATCTGTTCATGACTTTAATTCAGCTATTAACCAATTTAAAAAATCAATTGAAATAAATAAAATGTCACTTGATGCATATATAGGAGTTATAGATACTCATTTGCAAATGGGTCAAGTTGGGTTAGCAAATAACTATTTTCAAAAACTAATACACATTGCCCCCAATAGTAAACAAACAAAGATGGCAAATGATTTGCTAAATGGTTTTAAACAATGAGAATTTATTTTAAATCATTTTTAATAACATTTTTAATTATAACCATTGGTTGTAATAACAATTCTCAAAACAATTTGCAACTTGATAGTGAATCAGTTATTGCAACATTTCCAGACGGCAATCTAACTATTAATGAGCTACAAGATTACATTATTAATCATTCAGTGAGTATTAAATTGTCAACTGATGATTTGTCAAAAAAATACAGAGATTTGGTTCAATTAGCATCAATAGAAAAACAAATGTTAAATGAAGCACATTTATCAGGTATAAATGAACTCAATCAATTTGTCTTACAAAACAGGGAAGAAATTAAACGGTTATACGCCTATCAATTCCTAGCAAATAAAGCCGATATTACTATTAGTAATGAAGATTTGGAAAAGTATTACTTAGATAATATTGATAAATACAATTTGCCTGAAATAAGATATGTCTATCACTTCTTCAAATCCAATAAAACTAAAAATGCCAATGAAGAAATAGAGAAGTTCAGGAAACGCATTCTTACAGGTGAAAGTTTTAAAGAATTGGCAGAAAAATTCTCTGATTCACAGTCAAGGCACAATCAAGGATTTTTGGGGCAGATAAAAAGGGGTAATTTTTCTCCTGATTTAGATGGCGTTTTATTTGGGTTAGATATCAATGAATTAAGTCCAGTATTAAAAACCAGTGATGGTTATCATATGTTTATAGTGACTGAAAAGCTTAATGCAAAAAAATATGAATTAAATGAAATAAAGAGTCTTGTTCGTCAAGACCTATATACTGAACTATCTACTAATAATCTCAAAGAAACGGCTTTGTCATTGACTGATTTGCCAGAGTCATTGTTTATTGTAAATCAAGATGAATTTGAGGACATTCTGGTTTCGAAAGCGCCTCATAAAGCCTTATATAATATTGGCGATGAAGATTTAGTCTTATCAGAATTTATTTTTTTGATAAAAGAATTATCAATCAAAAAGCCAAGTTTAAATATAAACGATATATCATATAAAATATTTCAAGAATCTGCATATTCAGAAATAATTTACCAATACATGTTGAAACAAAATATTAAATATAACAATCCCAGTGATCTTAAAAATATTTCATCAAAACTGTTACTTAGCGAATTTAGTAATATAAAATTTAAATCCTATATTAATAAGAATCCACAACTCATCAAAGCATATTTTGATAACAATAAGATCTGTCTCTTATACACATCTCCGAGCCCACGAGACAGGCAGAAAT
>CAJXVJ010000058.1 GCA_913061105.1 uncultured Alcanivoracaceae bacterium
GAGATTTCTGCCTGTCTCGTGGGCTCGGAGATGTGTATAAGAGACAGGTTATATGATTATGTTGATAGCAGTAGTTTTTATAACAACAATGTAAAAGTTGAAAACCGTTCAAATGTCAATGTTACCTTTTTGTTAGCCGATGAAGGGCTGAATGATACATTTACACAATTGGCAGATGCCGCAGGAATAAAAGCCATCAAAGGCCATCGTGCTGTTGGTGGAATGCGTGCCAGTATATATAACGCCATGCCGATTGCAGGTGTTAATGCGCTAATAGATTTCATGAAAGATTTTGAGAATCAATATGGCTGAAGACAATAAAATAGATTTATCAAAATTACGGGATGAAATTGATGGAATAGATGCTTCTATTCAGGACTTAATATCAAAACGTGCAGGCATCGCTTCACATGTGGCGCAAACCAAAGCCAAATCTAATTCTGGTGGCGCTTTTTATCGCCCAGAAAGAGAGGCACAAGTTTTACGTGCTGTAAAATCAAGAAATGAAGGCCCGTTAAAAGATGAAACATTGGTTCGCCTTTTTAGGGAAATCATGTCGGCATGTTTGGCACAACAAAAACCATTAAACATTGCTTACTTGGGGCCGCAAGGAACATTTTCAGAAATGGCAACTTACAAATACTTCGGCCATTCTGTTTCGGCTTTGCCTGTCACCAGTATTGACAGCATATTTGCAGAAGTTGAAGCCGGTATTGCCGATTTTGGAATGGTACCAGTGGAAAATTCAACCGAAGGCGCAGTAAACAACACATTGGATATGTTTTTATCTTCTCCATTAAAAATTTGTGGTGAACTTGAGTTACCTATTCACCATAACTTAATGAGTAGAACAGCCAATTTAAATGAAATCAATCTCATATTTTCTCATAGGCAATCTTTGGCTCAATGTCGTGGTTGGATCAATGAAAACATGCCTCATGCAGAATGTATTGCAGTTAGTTCAAATGCTGAAGCTGCGAAGCGTGCACAATTCACAGAACATGCCGCAGCCATTGCTGGTGAAAGTGCTGCAACCATGTATGGTTTAGAGATACTGCACAAAGCCATAGAAGACAGAGCTGATAATTCCACCCGATTTTTGGTCATAGGCAAACAAATTTTAACTCAAAGCGGCGATGATAAAACTTCATTATTAGTGGCTGCAAAAGACCAACCAGGTGCATTGTTTCATATTCTTAAACCACTATCAGAATGTGGAGTAAGTATGTCTAGAATTGAATCTCGCCCATCAAAATTAGGCAAATGGGATTATGTGTTTTTTATTGATGTTGATGGCCATAAAGATGATGAAAACTTAGCCAAAGCCCTCAGGTTATTAAAAAGAATCACCACCCAATTGAAAGTTTTGGGCTCTTATCCAAAAGCAGTCAGTTAATATTTTTTTCACGGTGCAATATGAACAATGTTGCACCAACCAGCATTGCTGCACCAACCCACAAATTTCCTGGTGGTACATACCCAAAAACCAACCATCCTGCAAATACGTTTAATGGCAGTTTTACTAAGTCAAAAGGTTGAATAAATGATGCATCAGCGTTGGCATATGCTCTTGCTAGAGACCATTGGGCTAAGGCAAGCAACATTCCAGTCGATAACAATAAATACCATGCCATTTGGGTTGGTACTTGAAAATTTGGTAAGGCCAAGAAAAAGTTAAATGGAGCAATAAGAATCAATAAATAAACCACCATAGACCCGGTACTTTCAGTATCCGATAAGTGTCTTATCATCAAGGAATAAACGGCCCAAAAGAAGGCGGCTGCCACAGGCAACAATCTAGCGATATTGAACTCTTCACTCCAAGGCTCCAATATGATCAATGAGCCAGCAATGCCTATTAAGGTAGCAACCCAACGTGAAATACCGACCTTTTCTTTTAAAAACAATGAAGAACCAATGGTAACGAATATGGGGGATGTCATTACCAGAGCAATGGCTTGCCAAATAGGAATTGGCCATGCCAAAGCCCATAACCAAAGTTGTATGCCAATCACGGCCATTAATACACGCAAAACATGCAATAACAACCGATTGGTTTTAAGAGCAGAAGTTAACCCAGTTTTTATCATCCAAGGTAGCATGACAATAAATGAAATGAAATACTGAAAAAAACCCGCTACTGTACTATGCAGTCCTAAATGAGTGCTCATGTACTGATTGCTTGTATTGGTAATGGCAAAACACAGTCCAGCCAATACCATCCATAAAGCGCCAACCAGAGGTTTATGCACATGTTTAACCATTCACTAAACTAAAAACTGGTTCAGATGGGCGACTTCATCAAAATAGTTTGTTTTACGTTTGGGTAAGTTTTTGCCTTTTTCAGCCCATGTATAGGCTTCAGTGATAAATTGTGAATACAGTTGTTTTCTTAATCCAGCAGGGATCGGACTTGAATTTTCAACATCCTCCATAAATGCATCATCAAGTTTAAGTTCTGGACAATCATCTTGTCCTTCTATATGAGTCCAACAGGCCTCTTTTAAACAAAAACTGTACCAAGGTAAAAATTGTTCACCACACTCAGCAATAAACTCAACTGCTCTAGTGATAAATTCTACATCTGCTTCATCCATAACATAATGAAAACCAATGCGACACCAACCTGGTTTGATTCCGTGAAAACCTTTTTTTATGAGTTCTCTGTAAGCTTCAGATGTTTCTTCATCAATATTTAACAAACGGTGACCATAGGGTCCTGCACAAGAACAACCTGCTCGTGATTGAATCCCAAATAGGTCATTGAGAAGTACTGTGATAAATTTTGGATGAAGGTATTTGCCACTTTTTGTTTTTACATTAAATGAAACAATCCCAACTCGGTTATTTATATCCAAATCACCCAAAATTTCTATGAGTTCATTTTTATTCCATCTGTCAAATACTTTTGTTAACCATTGGTGTTCAATTTTAGCAATCTGTTCAACACCAATTTCATCTTTAACTTTAAAACACAAGGCTGACCTAAGAATTTGTAAAACACCTGGAGTTCCTGCTTTTTCGCGCTCTTCAATGTCATCGAAGAAATCATGCATGTGTTCAGCGACATAACTAACAGTACCACCTCCGCTAACTGTAGGCGGTAGATGAGAGTTATACAGTGATTTATTAAATACCAATACCCCTGATGACCCAGGACCACCAAGAAACTTATGTGCAGATATGAAAACAGCATCTAAACAAGTATTGTTTTCTGGAGTGGAATCAGCTGGTGACATGTTAATGTCAACATAGGGTGCACTGGCAGCATAATCGAACAAAGCCAATGCATCATATTTGTG
The DNA here is from genome assembly GCA_913061105.1 of uncultured Alcanivoracaceae bacterium. GTDB lineage: Bacteria > Pseudomonadota > Gammaproteobacteria > Xanthomonadales > Marinicellaceae > NORP309. The sequence goes on from CAJXVJ010000058.1 coordinate 3,303, forward strand.
CAATAAAGCGGCTATTTCGTGAACAGCTGAAATTAATCCAGTTACATTGGATGCTGCTGAAAATGAACCAATTTTTATTCTGTTTATGAATTGTGGTTGTTGAAGTAATTGTTCTAGATGATTGGTATCAATGTGACCATTTTCATCCAATCTTACTTCTACAATTTCACACAATCCATCACGCCATGAAATTTCGTTAGAATGGTGTTCATATGGTCCAACAAAAACAACAGGTAATTTTGTATGAACACCTGAAAAATCTACATTGAGATTATCTTGTAATGATTTGCGAGTAGCTGGCGGTAAGTATATGCCCAGTATTTGTTGTATCTTATTAATGGCACCAGTGGCACCTGTTCCAATATTGATGATCCTATAATCATCTCCTGCATTGAGGCATTCTTTTATGGTCTTTTCTGCTGAATGTAACAAGTGTGTCATAGATCGACCAGTCATGTCATCTTCAGTATGTGTATTGGCATAATGCCGTTGCAAACGCATCAAGTATTTTTCAACAAAATTTAAGGTTCTGCCTGAGGCCGTATAATCTCCATACAACATCAAACGTTGTCCAAATGGAGTACAAAAAGGAGCATCTACGCCAATAATATTTTGGCGCAGATATTTAGGATTAATATCGCTTTTCATATGGAGTTAAATTATTACTTTACAGATAAGGTTTCACATAGTGAAACATTGTCATCTGAAATCCTAACCATAGGAAATGTGCCTGATATATCTTGGTCAATTAAGTTATAGGAAATGTCTATATCTGTACAATTATTAATTTGTGCAGTTACTGTGCCATATGAACCAGGCGCAGAATTCATCACTGGTTGAGGGTTATCAAATAATCCTCCTGTGGTTAAAGACAGATCAAATACAATGGTGTTAGTTTCTTGATTGATTTCACCGATACCAGTCAACCATCTGTGTTCTGGCGCGCCAACATTGGCTGCAATATCTTGTGGAGGAGCAACAGTATCAAATGTAAACCAAGACATAAACACCAAATTTGATTCTGGTAAGACTTCAAATAACATGCCTTGACCGGCTGTATCAGTATTGTACCAAGCACCACTGTGTCCAGCATTAATTTTAAAACCAGCTTCATGAATGGCCATATTAATAACTTGAACAGAATAGTCAAATACTGGCGTTTCACCACCTGGGTAGTTTATCAATGGTATAGAACCTATATCACCACCACCAGCCGTGGTCCAAATACGTAATGAACCAATAAGATCAACCACATTCATTCCATTAATGACTTGACCAAAAGTCGTATATCCACCGTTGTTTTCTGTGTCATCTAAGCTAGGATTATCTTTAGTATTGAAGTACCATTGAGAGGTTGCACTATCGATATTACCAGCACTCTTTGCCATGGCAATAGTGCCTCTGTTATTGGGCAGGTTTAACTCATTTACAATTGGATCATCTGCTGGAATAGGATCAAATGTTTCATCTCCTTGAAAATAACCACCACCTTGAACAACAAAGTTGGCACCTGTGTCAATATCATCTGCAATGCGGTGTATGATAGAATTATTGTAATCACCTCTGTTAACGTAGTTTAAAAAGTTTTCAACAGTAATTGGTGCTTCTTCTGGGTTTAGTTCAACATCAATTACGCCTAAATTTGTTTCAATTCTTACTATTTGAGCAGATAAAAGTACTGGGAAAAAGCCCATTATAATGATTAGCAAATAGTTTTTGTAAGAAAGTTTCATTAACACACCTTGGTAAAATATTAAATAATCAGCGATTATACATTAGATTTCACTAACTCCTACCATTGAGGCGACAATTAATTACTAAACTAATTAAAATAATCAATTCTCGGCAATTCTTCCTAAATCACAGGCAAAACAACATAAATTTTTAAATTAAATTAACATTAATTTAACATACAGCCCTATTATTAATCACAGTACGAGATTGATAGTATTAATTGTGTAAAAAGATGAAAGTGGTGTATAATAATTGTTGTAGTTTTTCCCTCATTTAGTCTTACTTAATAGAAAATTACATATATTCATTTTGAATTCAGATATTCAGATTATAATAGTTTTAATCAAATACTTATTGGCTACCATTATGAGAATAAAAAAAATAATTTTACTGATTTTTGTCACATCACTTTCAGCTTGTGTCACTGTTCCTACTGTTCTACAAGGTGATTATTCAACCCTTACTCCTGCTGGTTCAAAATCAAAACACCCAATGAATGTGCCAGTGAGGTGGTCTGGACTAATTATTAATACTGTTAATAGAGAAGACAAAACTTGTTTTGAAATAGTACAAACTCAAACTGATAAAAGCACAAGGCCAAACAAAGTCATTCCTAAAAACTCAAGTAGATTCATAGCATGTAAGGATGGTTTTATGGAGGCACATGCCTTTAATAAACGCCTGGTGACCATCACTGGTAAATTAGTGGCCTATAGCAAACAGAACATTGATGAGTATGAATATGAATATCCTGTTGTAAAAACCGATGTTATTTATATATGGAGAAAAAACGTACCAAGATATACTTACTTTAATCACTTCGCTGCTTTTTCACCTTTTCATTGTTATTCTAGCCATATAAGAGGGTATTGTTATTAAAAGAATAGATTGCAGCTACTTCTAGTGTTTATAGTTCAAAATCAACAATGATGGGCAAGTGATCACTGGCAATTTTAGCCACCTTCTTTTTATATCGAGAGACATTCACAAATTTTAAATGGCCTTTATAGTAGACCCTATCAAGCCCTCCTCTGGGTGCAAATGATGGAAAGGTTTTAATCGCCACTTCGCCTAATTTTCTGCTCTTGTCGGTTGCGCACTTAAATCCCATCCCTTCTATGAAAAATGCCCGCAACAATGAACGCCAATCATTAAAATCTCCGGCTATGATGCAAGGTTTATGTTCTGATAAGTCCCTGTATTCTTTTGAACGAAACAATAATCCTGCTTGTTTTTGCCTTTCTTTTGCAGATAACCCTAAATGTAAATTAAATATATCAATGTTAAATTGTTTTTTTAATGAAGAAACCTGAAGATTGGTGTGTTGACAGCCTCTTCTTTTTTTATTACCTACAGTAAGATCTATGTTCCTTTCTCTGTTAATTGGATATTTGCTGAGAGTCGCGTTGCCATAATGGCCTTTCCTTAATGTCACATTATGTCCTAATGCAAAATACGGGTAACCACAAGCTTGTGCAATTTCTTTGGCTAGGTTTAATTCGCGCGAACGCGGGACCCCTTCATCCACTTCTTGTAACAGGACCACATCGGCGTTGATTTCATTTAGAATATCAATTATCCTATTGGGCCGAAAACGTCTATCTATACCAATAGCCCGATGAATATTATAGGATACAATTTTTATTTTCATTGAATAAAGTAATCAACCATTAAGTTTAATCTCATGTAATTGTAGCATAACAGCAAACATGTGAAATGCTCACTTGCAATTATCGCCTTTTTTTATCTTCAATTGACGCACAATTGAAATTTATTTGACTATACTCGCAGACAGGTTAAAATCAAGACTTATAACTTTCATATCAAATTATTAATGCCAAAAGCAATTCAACATAAAATAAGAACATTCGTCATGAGAGCTGGCAAATTAACCAATGGACAAAAACGTGCAATTGAAGAGTTGTTGCCACAATATAAATTAGATGAAACGGTTCTTTTTGATAACAACAAAGCATTTGGGAACGACAATCCTGTTTATTTGGATATTGGATTTGGTAATGGCGAATCCTTAATTCACATTGCAAAAATGCATCCAGAGATAAATTTTATTGGAATGGAAGTTCATTTACCTGGCGTTGGTCATTTATTATTAAACATGGAAAAATTTGACCTCCAAAATATCAGAATTTATCAATTTGATGGTGTAGAAGTTTTGAAACATTGTTTTCCTGAAAATAGCATTGATGCCATGCACATCTATTTTCCTGATCCATGGCATAAAAAAAGACACAATAAAAGAAGATTAATTCAGGTGCCATTTGTTCAATCATTAATACCCATGATGAAACCACAGTCCAGGTTGCATCTTGCTACAGATTGGCAACCATATGCCATTCATATGCAAGAAGTCTTATTTGAAATACCGCAGTTCAAAAACATTGAAAAAAACAATGACTTTACCAAAAAACCTGACTGGCGACCAATCACTAAATTTGAGCGCCGCGGGATAAACCTTGGCCATGATAGTTATGATTTGGTCTATCACTTAAACAAATAATAGTCATAAATGGATATAGCTGCTTTAGAATTAAACAATGAAATGATGATGGTATTGGCTATATTGGCCTATACTGTGATTTTGTTTGTTACTGAAGTCATCCGCATAGACGTAGCTGCCATATTAATCTTAGTGGTTCTTGGTTTAACCGGTTTAGTGCCTGACACACATTTATTTGACGGTTTTGCATCCAACGCCGTGCTTTCGATTATTGCTGTCATGATACTGGGAGCTGGATTAGACCGCACAGGTGTCATGAATAAAGTCGCTGGTTTTATTATGAAAATCGGAGGAAAATCAGAGAACACTGTCATACCTGTGGTCTCAAGCACTGTTGGCGTTATTTCAGGGTTTATGCAGAATGTAGGCGCAACTGCCCTATTTTTGCCCGTAATGAGCCGAATTTCTACCCAAACCAAGATATCATTAAGCCGATTACTCATGCCAATGGGGTTTTGTGCAATTTTGGGTGGAACTGTTACTATGGTCGGTTCATCACCATTGATTTTGCTTAATGACTTGTTGGAGACATCCAATCGTTCACTGCCTCCTGGTGCTGAAACATTAAAGCCTTTTGGATTATTTTCTGTCACCCCAATTGGCATAGCTATGCTAATTTCAGGAGTGCTATATTTCTTACTACTCGGCCGGTTTCTGTTGCCTAAAAGTGAAATGCTAGATGAGGGCACTGGACAAAAATCAGATGATTATTTTATTGAAAATTACGACATTCATAACATCAAAAAAGAATTAATCGTTGGAAAAAACAGCCCTCTAATTGGTAAATCTATTCTTGAAGTAGAAACAATGATGCACAATAAAATTACGATATTGGGATTGAATTCTGAAGGACACAGAAAATTATCGCCCTCTAGAAAGCACTTTTTATGGTCAGGAAATGGCATAGGGATTTTAGGAAAACAGGATGACATTGATAAGTTTACTGAAGATTATAAGTTAACTCCAGTCAATGGATTCAAACAGTTCAAACACACTTTTAGTGAATCTAACTCAGGTTTTTCCGAAGCTGTGATTGTACCAGGGTCACGGTTTTTAGGAAAAAAACTCAGTGACTTTCATTTTCGTCAAGAATTTGGAATAACCATTATAGCGATATCACGTGGAGACGAAGTTTATAAAGGCGAAGACATGTATACTTTGACCTTACACATGGGAGATACTTTTGTTATATTTGGTGGTTGGCGTGATCAAGCTGGCATCAGTAACAGCAGAAATGTTGCCATGGTGGGTGATATTCCAACTCAACATGAACGCCCTCAAAAAGTCCCTTTTGCCTTGTTCTTTTTTGCCTTGGCATTGGGTTTGGTTATTTTTACTGATTTTAAATTATCCATTGCGCTTTTAACTGGGGCAATTGGTATGATTATTACAGGTGTGATTCATATAGATGAAGCTTATCGTGCTGTCAGTTGGAAAACTGTATTTTTATTGGCTTGTTTAATTCCCTTAGGTTATGCAATGGAACACACTGGTACTGCAGCATGGGTTGCCCAACAAACCATATCAGGATTAGGCGATGTAAACCATTATGTTTATCAACTTGCCATTGCCATTCTTGCCACAGTTTTCAGTCTAGTCATGTCTAATGTTGGTGCTACTGTTTTACTGGTGCCTTTGGCCATTAACATAGCCTTAGAAACCGGTGGCAATCCTACCATATATGCCTTAATTGTTGCATTAGGGACATCTAATGCGTTTATACTGCCCACACACCAAGTCAGCGCATTGGTCATGGGGCCTGGTGGATATAAGGTAAAAGACTTTTTAAGAGTCGGATCCCTTATGACAATTATATTTATTGTTGTTATGTTGGTTTCTGTTAACTTATTTATTAGCACATAAATAACGTACTGAATTATAAAATCATCACATCCCTGTAATATTTTTATTATGATTACAAACAGGTTTCAATTTCCATGCTGTTTCTAAAAATATAATCACGTACATGTATATTTACCATTTGGTTTGATGAGTTTTCTCCATTGTTTAATATACCTGCATTATCGAATAATGTAACAGTGACAGTTGCCATGCCTTGGTTTCCAGAAAAAACCGGGATCATGAAACCATCATTACTGACATCTAATGAATTAATAATACCATCTGAATCTGAATTAATATTCACCAATATATTACTGACAGTTTGTTGTGAGTTTTCTTCTCCTGGACCAAAATTATAGTGGCATGCTATTAATTGTGGTTGTAAACTACCTATTTGATCAACTCCAATATAAATGTCCTTATTGACTAAAAATGACGGTGCGTCATTAACACAAGTAACTTGTATATTGACGGTCGCACTGTCATTACCGGTGATGGTATAAGTAAATGTATCTGTGCCACAATAATTTTCATCGGGTTCATAACTGACATTTAGTCCAGAATTAGTTATGGTTACAACACCATGTGTACCATTTGTCTTAGCAATGACAACGAAATTATCGCCTTCAGAATCTGTATCATTGGTCAATACGTCAATAATTACTGCGTTTGAATCTTCTAATATTGCCGTTGGAGAATCGTTATTTGCAACTGCTGCTTGGTTAGTATAAACAGGTGCCTCAATCGCTCCTGAATCACAATATACATTGCCATCAGAATCAGAGTCAATGGGCCTTGGATTGCCTTGTTGGTCTTCAAGCATGAAAGAATCGTCATAATTTCTACAAAAGTTTTGCTCAATCGTATCAATAGCTGAAGAACCAGCCAGGGGCGAAAAACCAAAAAGTCCTGAAGAATGGTTGTCCAAAACTGACAACATTGGGTCCGCTTCAATATCGAAAAATACATCAAATGGACAACTCATATCATCCATTACACTAGAGGAACCAGGTGAAATATTACTAAAATCACCAGCACAATTATTACCTGTTCCTGCATAAGCAATTATACTCCGTCGTATATTCCCATTGCCACCATAAGAATAAATGTTTTGTCCCGAAATAGTGGCACTATTATAAACAACAGTAGATGATCTAATATTTATTCTACCATTAATATATACCAATCCACCTCCCCTTGATGCGCTGTTGTATGCAAATGTACTGTTATAAAGCTCAACCATTCCGAATTCACCTACTGATAACCCACCAGCATAACTATCTGCCTCATTATAAAGAAAAACATTTTTTTCTAATAAGAAATCTTGGTTGGCATTGAACCCCCTAATGTCTAATGCACCTGCAGATCCTTCTGATGAGTTTTCAATGAATTGATTTTTTACAATGCTGTAGAGAGAATCATTGCTGTCTATTATAAAAGCAGCACCTCCTGATGGCTCCAGATCTTGATTGACTGCATTGTTTAACTCAAATTTATTTAAAGTGATTTTAAACTCTCCATTACTGGCTCTATCAGCACTCAAGGCTCCACCTACATTTGCGTTGTTTTGAATAAATTCATTGCGTAACAATGTGACTGAAGTAGCGTAGGTTTCATCAAATGCTATCGCACCACCAAATCTGCCAGAGTTGTCTTCAAATATACTGTCGCCAATATAAATCGAACCCAAGTTATTGCTCTGAAACCTATAAAATTGTATCGCACCACCATCATTTGAGCCTGCATCTCCCCCCATTAAATGTAAATTTATCATCTGAAAATCATTGCTGTCTTCAGAAAATGGTTGTACTTCAAATATCCTTTTACCGCTGGCTGCAATTATTTTTACTCTATTACTACTACCAATAGGTGGTGATATTGAAACAGCAGAATTAACATCAATTTTATCTTCTAATTGAATTGGGCCCGCAACATTAATAATAATAAAATCAGTCGTATTTTCATTGCCTTGAGTACAGCCATCAAATGTTGTAAAGTCATTAAAAAATGCAGATAGTACAGCTTCTCTTAAATCACAACCTCCATCGTTCGTGATTCTAGTGTCACCACCTTTATTAACAGTTATTACTGCTGCTTGTAGGAGTGTCAAATTGGCCAATAACATTAGGGTTAAAATAATTTTTATCATTTTTAAATCTCATTTTTAGGTTCACTAGTGTATATAAGTGAGTTCGGATGAATTTACTGACAATTATTTTAAAAAACTTATATTTCTAATTAAACAGAGTGTTATATTTACCTATATTGGATATCAACAGAGTGTGATATAATTATTTTCTTTACCCTAATTTAATGAAAAAACAAGACAAGATATATTTATTGGATCAAATGCTTAAATCAGCAAAATTTCCTATTAGCAAAGAATACATAGCTGAGCGGTTAGAGTGTTCAATTGCAACAGTATACAGAACCATCAGTGACCTACGAGATGGTTATGGCGCACCGATTGAAACAAACCAAGAAACAGGCGGTTTTTATTATCAAAATACAGACAGCTTTGAATTGCCTGGTCTTAGACTACAATCCGATGAAATTGAAGCCTTGTTAATGGCCAGTCATTTACTAGAAGACATTCAAAGGGGATTATTAAAAGAACCACTGTCTCGATTATTAGAGAACATTGGTAATTTACTTAAAGAACATGGCATTAAAGACAAACGCAATATTCAAATCATATACGCCTTATTTCGCAAAGCCAATAAAGACATATTCGCCTCCGTTTTTAGTGCTTTACAAAACAACAAAAGAATTGAAATCGATTACCAAGCCAGGTCAACAAATGAAACCACCAAGCGGATTGTATCACCACTAAAACTCACCAATTATAAGAATGCATGGTATTTAGATTCATGGTGCCATTTAAGGCAAGGAATTCGCAGTTTTGCTCTTGAGCAAATCATACAATGCACCGAATTAACAGAGGATTGCCAATCAGTTGATTCAGAGTTACTCAAAAACCATTTCAGTGGTTCTTATGGAATATTTTCAGGCGAGCACACACACACTGCTCGATTAAAGGTCTCCGCAAAAGTTGCAAAATGGGTAGTGACTGAACAGTGGCATTCTAAACAAAACATAACTCACCTGAGTGATGGTTCATTATTTCTTGAGGTGCCTTATCATAATGATATTGAATTGATTATGGATATTTTACGCTATGGAAAAAACATTACTGTTCTCAGTCCAGATAGTTTGCGGTCAAATATAAAGTCTACAATAGAGTCGATGCTAAATAATTATAATTAGAGGCTATTTATTATTTTCCACCTGCCAAATCAACAAATGTGCCAGTAATATAAGATGCTTCATCTGATAATAAAAATGCAATAGCTGATGCCACTTCTTCAGGCTTTCCACCCCTTCCCATTGGAATTAATTCTTTAACCCGTTGAATTCTATTGGGTTCACCACCATCAGCGTGCATGTCTGTGTAAATAAAACCAGGTCGCACACAATTAACGCGAATATTTCTACTGGCTAATTCTTGTGATAGTCCAATAGTTAATGTATCAATCGCACCTTTTGATGCCGCATAATCAACATATTCATTTGCTCCTCCAATTCTTGATGCCACAGATGAAACATTTACAATTACACCACCATTCTCCATGCGTTTAATGGCTTCTCTACAACACAGAAAACAGCTTGTCACATTGGTCGAAAAAATTGTATTGATTCTGTCTGAAGTCATCTCTTCAACACGCATTTGTGGCAATAAAATGCCTGCGTTATTCACTAAGTGAGTCAATTTGCCATAGGATTTATCTATTTGTTCAAACAGATTCGTAACATCAGACTCAATTGAAACATCCCCTTGAACTGCAATGGCTCTACCACCATTTTTATTAATTTCATCTATGACTTTATTGGCTTCTATTAAATTAGATTTATAATTCACACACACTGCATATCCTTGCTCACCCAAGTACTTTGAAGTTGCTGCACCTATCCCTCGAGACCCACCTGTTACTAATACTATCGATTCAATTTTATCCATATCATCTATTATTTGGTTAATTATTTACTGTCTATAAGGCTTGTAACTCTAATGTATGAGAGTTCTACAAAAATTCCAAACATTATTTATTATAATTCTTTAGTTTGGAGAATCTGTATTTAAGCTCGATAAAAATCATATAAATTACAACATAATGGGGTTAGATAAGCCAATTACATTCATATTTTCATGCACAAAAGGTATAATCGCGTGTTTTTTAAATCCAATATAGACTTAAGATTATGATAGTTACTGCAAACATCGGTATTCAATTTAGTACCAAACCATTATTCGAAAACATTTCCATGAAATTTGGTAATGGCAACCGCTATGGCCTAATTGGTGCGAATGGGTGTGGTAAATCTACATTGATGAAAATCATTACTGGTGAACTAAAACCAACGAATGGATCCGTTTCATTTGACCCAAATGACAAAATTGGCGTTTTAGGGCAAGACCAATATGCATTTGAAGATTACAGTGTATTAGACACAGTGATTATGGGTGACAAAGATTTGTGGAAAGTTAAGGAAGAACGTGACCGCATCTATAATTTACCTGAAATGTCTGATGAAGATGGCATTAAAGTGGCAGATCTTGAAACAGAATTTGCAGAAATGGATGGTTATTCTGCTGAAGCCCGTGCTGGCGAATTATTAATGGGTTTGGACATCGAAGAAGATTTACATTATGGACAGATGACAGATATCCCCCCAGGCTGGAAATTACGTGTATTATTGGCCCAAGTATTATTTGCTGATCCAGACTTTTTACTTTTAGATGAGCCAACAAATAACTTAGATATCAACACCATTAGGTGGTTGGAAGACACTTTAAATGCCCGAAAATCTACCATGATCATCATTTCTCATGACAGGCATTTTCTTAATTCAGTTTGTACACACATGGCTGATTTAGATTATGGTGCATTGCGATTATTCCCCGGCAACTATGATGAATACATGACTGCAGCGACTCAATCGCGTGAACAATTGTATTCAGAAAACGCCAAGAAAAAAGCCCAAATTGCAGAATTAAAACAATTTGTTAGTCGCTTCTCAGCCAATGCTTCAAAAGCAAAACAAGCCACATCAAGACAAAAGCAATTGGATAAAATTAAATTACACCACATCAAACCTTCATCACGTGTTAACCCATATATCATTTTTGAACAAGGGAAAAAATTATTCAGAAATGCCATTAGTGTAAAAGACATGAGCAAGGGTTTTGATGGTCATGACTTATTCAAAGACCTGTCATTTACTTTAGAAGTGGGTGAAAGGTTGGCTGTTATTGGTGCCAATGGTATTGGTAAAACTACACTACTTAATTGTATGACAGAAACTATTGAATCAGATTCAGGATCAATTAAATGGTCTGAAAATGCCAATGTTGCTTATTTCAAACAAGACAACATGGCAGAATTCAAAGAAAATATCACTGCATTTGATTGGATGATGGGCTTTAAACACAAAGATGACGATGAACAAGCTGTTCGTTCAGTTATGGGACGTTTATTGTTCTCAAAAGAAGATTCTAGAAAAAAACTCAATGTATTATCAGGTGGCGAAAAAGGCAGAATGATGTTTGGTAAAATCATGTTGCAAAGACCTAATATTCTATTTATGGATGAACCCACCAATCATTTGGACATGGAATCAATTGAATCGTTAAATCTAGCATTAGAAAATTATGAAGGCACATTGGTGTTTGTATCTCATGATCGCCAATTTGTTTCATCTATTGCAACAAGGATAATTGAAATAAAATCAGATGGTGTTACTGATCACCGTGGATCATACAGAGAGTATTTAATTAAACAAGGATTAATAAATAACAAATAATTAATAACTGTAATAATTGCAATAATTATTTATTTTTCAATCATAGAAAGCCCCAAAACCCTGTCTCTTATACACATCTCCGAGCCCACGAGACAGGCAGAAATCTCG
>CAJXVJ010000059.1 GCA_913061105.1 uncultured Alcanivoracaceae bacterium
AGATTTCTGCCTGTCTCGTGGGCTCGGAGATGTGTATAAGAGACAGATATATTATTATACTAATAATTACAATTTGAATATAGTAAGTCTGGAATGATTTTTTATTAAGCTTTGAGTTGTTTGTAATAATTATGAAAAGTAACAACTCCGTTTTAATGTTATGTCATATACTAATTCAGTAAAGAGTTCATAATTAAACATAGGCATAGAAGCACTAAATACATAAATCGGCGAAGGGTATATTTATTTTATGAAGAAAAGCTAATTTAAAAAAAAAACGGGAACAATTGTCCCCGTTTTAAAGTATTGAGTTGAAAAGTATTTATTTTACTTCAAACTTCATTAATTCAACTGGTAATGCTTGACCATCACAAGCCTGATGAATTGCTTGACAGGTAGCAAGAATATTTGCAGCTGTATTATTGTAGACATAATAATTGGCAGCTGTACCAGCACCATTGACTACAAAACAAGTATAAGATTGGTAAGTATCAAATTCATACTGACCTTGAAAGAAACCCATTGATGTTCCATTAAATGTAGCACTTGCTTGACAAGTCGATATAGCAAATGAATCTGCCGTAAATGGTGCAGAATTTGATAAACGAGTTGACCATTGCCAATCATCTGAAAAGGATTTCCTACTTAGAGTGTTGCCAGATAGGCTAGAATTAGCAGTATTTTCCGAAGTTAATAAGTTGTTATCATTTAAAAATTTCAAAGCTTTTAATTGAATTTTAATATTCGCATTTTTTGTTTGAGCTACAGCTTTATTTGTAAAAACTCCAAATGGAGATTTTGCTTGCTGATTTATTTTAGTACTAATTGCTGGAATTGCTGGTGCATCTACTTCATTAATATAAACAACAGATTTACCTGCCATTTTTCTAGAACTCTGTAAGCTTAAAGGATTGCGATTTGAAGCAAAACCTTGGCCTCCAAAAAGTGCAAAAAACGGTAAAGCTACCTTAGCTGTTTTTGTTAATTTTGCTGTTTTATCATTATTAATTTTTGATTTCATTTATCTTACCCATGTTAAGTTATGGTTAAATATATAACATTTAACCTAAGATTGCAATTTTAATTTAGGATGACAGAAATGATTTCTCATTCTTGGATGAGTTGGTTCTAAAATCTCAGGAAAATTACAATCTGGAATGACAGCAATATCATATATTTGATCAACATTTCCAGTAAATTTAATGTGGCCAATTTCACTTCCATCTTCTAGATTTATCAACCAAATACCTGAAAATGTTTCATCATATTTTTGAGCCAATGGAGCTGGTTTTGTGACATCAGAATCACGAACCTTAGATAAGCCAACAAACATTATAGATCCATAAAAATCAATGCCTCGGGTAAATCCAGGAATTTCTGCCACTGTTTTAATTTCTTTAGTGTCGATTTCATATGTACACACTAGTCCATGTCCTGAGTTACAAAAATATACTTTATCATTGTGCCATCGTGGAGAATGAGGCATGGCTAAACCATCCACCAATATTTTATTTTCTTCTACGTCCATTAATGTGCCATCAAATTTATTACCTTTTCTCCACATACCCTTTTCATTATATTTTGAAAAAGTCGTCACATAGGCTGGTTTTCCATCTTTAAGTGCCATACCATTTAAGTGACAGCGATCCTCAGGAACCAATTCAGAAATAAAATACGGCTTCCATTTAGGGACAAAACTAGAATTGGGTTCAATTGTACAAAGACATGAAAAACTAGAATTTACAGCCCAAAGCCCTTCATTCCCCCAATCAATATCATGAATATTGATCATGCCTGAATAATGTGCCGATCGTGTAATAAAACAGGCATCAACACGATCATCCACAGGAGCGTTGAGCTTCTCTTGTTGCTCTTTAAATTCTTGAATTTTTTGTTCTCTTTGCTCACGCTGTTCTGGTGTAAGTTTTGCAAGTGCCTCTTCTTGTTTTTTCCTGGCTTCTTCTATTAATTTATTTTGTTCTTCATTTTGTTTCTTCGGCTTAATTGTTGGTGCTGTGATATCATCTTTTATGTCTTGTAATGGTTGTTTGATTTTTTCTAATAAACCATCTTCTCGTTGGAAATTGATGATTTGAGTAAATATACCTAATGTTAATCCAGTCTCAGTTGCAACCAATCCCATTGGCCTTTGGAAACTTTTAAAATTAACATCTAAAGATTCACCATCACTTCTAACTAACATCAATCGACTGGCTTGATAGGAAGTAAAAGCCAAGGACACGTTCAATTCTTTTAAAATAGCAGGGATATTGTCAGAATATTCACAATTGAAATCCAACTCTTTATAAAGCTCTTGCATTTCCTTATTTGACATTTTGATCTTTTTAGCTTGTTTTTTCTCCGACATTATTCGTTCCCTTTGTTTTGTTTTGATTTTAAATTAAATTTATTCAATCTCTTTTTATCTGAAATGGTGTTTTTTAAATCGATCTGTAATTGTTTCATCGTTAATTCTGGATTCTGAGACATAAGAAGTGCTGTTATACCTGAAACTATTGTTGACGAAAGTGAAGTCCCTGCAAATTTACCATATTTGTTATTAGGATAAGTAGATTGAACAGGTTTTCCAAAAGCCATTATGTCCACGCTGGTTCCTTTATTACTAAATTTCAAAGTCCTTTTAGACAAAAAATTACTAGCCCCTACAACTATTGCAGAATCTATCGAGGCCTCCGTACTATAAGGCTTTAATTCTATGCCTTTATTGCCAGCTGCAAAAATAACAGCAGTTCCTTTACCATTACGACCATATTTAACCAAATCATTAACAACATCTGCAATTGGTTGCATTAATTGAGGAGAATTCCAACTACAATTGATGATATCAGCATTTGCAAGTTTTGCCATTTGAAAACTTAGCAATGTATTAGAGGTCCACGTATCTGGTTGCCTTATAGCGATTAATTCTGCTTCTGGGGCAATACCTTCTACTCCAGTTGCATCATGCTTTGCAAATAGAACACCTGCTATTTTTGTTCCATGAGTTTCTTGATCCTGTATAGGGCTAGAATCTAATTTCTTATCACTGGCATCATAGGAAAATGCTAGATTTAGTTTTTCAAACTCTTTGTGTTTTAGATCAAACCCATCATCAATAACAGCAATTTTAATACCTTTGCCTTTAGTTTTTTCCCATAACTTCTCTACACCAATAAATCTCAAATAACGCGACAGAGACATCTCCAATTGTTTTTTCCTAAGTATATCTTGTTGTAGTTTACTTTGTTTAGGTTTCTTAAGACGGTTGTTTAATCTGGCCTTTTTGTGGTCTTTATCATCATCATGTGATTTTTCGGATTTTTGCAAAATATCTGTTTGTACTAAAATCACAGCCCTTTTCTTAACTAGTTTTTTCATCACTCTTTGAAGTGCGATATCTTTGTTAATTTCAGCAAGAAAATAGGTAAAGTCTTTACCATGATACAATTCTTTAACTTCAGTGATAGCCGAATGTAATTTCAAAATTTTCTTTTTATTGTATTTTGTTGATGTTTTTATGATTAGTCGGTGAGCTATTGTGACTTGTTTTTGTGATGCTTTTTGAAGATATCCAATCTCATTTTTTTCATAAACAATGTGATGATTGAAATTTTTAAAACTTATTGTTTCTGCATTGGCTAAGAATGCCATTGTCATAGCTACAAATACATAATTAATATATTTAGGTTTCATAATTCTTCCTGGTATTATTTGAATCAATTGCTTCAATTTGAGCGATGATTATATTGTGATTGTTATGGCTTGTAACTATTGTTTGATACATAATTTATAATTAAGTGCAATATACCATAACAATACAAAACTTCAACAACTGGTATCCAATTCCAAGTATATTTGAGTTCAGGGTCTTAGAATGTTTATGTAACCAATAATTTGTTGCAAATTACAATTCTTCTAATTTTTTTAAGTCTACAAAATTTTCATCCGCATCTTTCCAAATAACTTTGGCCTTTTGAATGGAAATATTTGCATTATCTGTATCATTTTGAGATTGATAAATTTGTGCACTTAAGTAATGGGCTTTGGCAAAGGCTGGATTTCTATTCAACAATTGGTTAAGTTCTTCCAATGCTCCATCATCGTTACCTAATTCAAACATGACTGCGGCCTTATTGTAGATGAATTCATCTATTATATTTTTGTTTCGCAATCCAGTTATTGACTGTTTAGATTCTTCTATGGCTGCATCTAATTGCAACAATGACTTTTCAACATCCCCATTCCAATAAGTCGCTTGTGCATTCCATGCTGAAATAAATGGCTTGGCCGAAGGAACTGGAAAAGATTCTAAAAACTGTTCAAATGCCACTAATTCTGATTTGAAATTTTCTTTATCCCCCATAGACATATAGGTCATTATACTAAGTTGAGTTGCCATGTTATTAAAAGGAGGCTTTGTATTTTCTCTAATAATTTCAACATACTCTAAAGCTTCTTGGTATTTTCCTTGAAGAATAAGTAATTGAACGCTGGTCCCATCCATTGAAAATATATAACTTAATGGTGACAGGATTTTTTTCGCAGGTTCCTTCATTAACTCCAATGCTTCAAACGCTTTGGATATTTGTCCAGTTTGCATGAATATGATTACTTTTTCATTGTTAATCATTAATGTCTGGTTGATGGTATTGTCATCACTCAATAAGTTTGTTAATTGCTCAATGGCGTTAACGTGATCGCCTTGAATGGCTGTTGTACTTGCCATACCAATCTCTGCTGCATAGTTATCACTGCCTAGAATACTGGCTTTTTCGAACATTTCTATGGCTTCACTAAACATGCCAAATTGTTTATAGGCATTGGCCAATTCCATATAAGCCTTGACATTGTCTGGGTTAGAGTCCAAATATTGTTTGAGTACGTCTAAGGTTTTTTCTTTCTCTCCTTGAACTCGGTATATCTGTCCTAAACTAATCAAAGTATTTTGATTACTGCTATCTATACTCAATAATTTTTCAAATTGCAGTTCAGCTTTATCTAATGTATTATCGCCAAATAAATACTTATTGGCCAAAGTAGCTTGTGCAATTGGGCTGGTTGGAAACATTTCCGCCCAATTTTCTAAAACCAATAATGCTTTATTGCGTTGGCCTGACATATCAAACAAATTGGCTTTTAGCTCATACACAGATTCCTTATATATCTTATAATCAAAATTTAGTGCCTGTTTAGAATATTTTGTGGCACTTTCAAAATCTCCTTTTGCTCTGTGGTATTTTGAAGCCAATAACATCGCCTCAGCAAAATCAGGATCTAATTCAATGGCCTTTTCAATCAATATAAGCCCATTAACATAATCATTTTCAAAAGCGATTTTATTCTTTGCTTCGATTAATGTTTTTATCGCATCGAGATTATTAGAGGTATGGTCTGCAATAGCATAATCAGGGATAATGTTTGTTACATTAATTGATTCTAGTAAAAAATCACCCATTGCATTCGAAATTTCATCCAATGAAGTTAACTGGCTTTGGTCAACATGAGAATATGTTTTTTCAATAGAACCTGTTTTTACATTATAGAGCTTGGCTTCAAATTTAACCGATTCTTTTTCGACTTCATCATAAGCAAAAGACCCCATCACTATCCATTCTTTTGATTGTTTATTGGCAACCTGAATGGCCAGTGCCAAAGGGACATTAAGGGCAGTAGCAAAACCTCTGTTAATGATTTCATCCATTAATGATTTTGAGTCATACGGCGTAATGGCAGATATATCTGGTGTCCGTTTTAAATCCTGGGTAAATAACCACGATGAAGCATAACTGAGCCAATCCAATTCTGTGTTGTTTGTTTTGTTTTCCCAGAAAAAAGACAACACACTGTTATAACTGTCAGCATCTAATTCTGGTTTATTAAAACTCTTAGAAAGGTTATTACTCAATACTTTGGGTTTTATTGGCGCTGAGACCAATGGCGTTGCATTGGGTTGAATTGTTGTATTTGGGATATCAGTATTTGTTGAATTGATATAATAATTAACAGCATAAACTGATAAAACCAGATTTAATGGCAACCATGCCAATTCATATTTTGACCATTTATCTTTTCCTGGTCGACCATGCCCCCATGATAGCAATACAATGGAAGGTATAAATGTTAACATACCAATAAACACATAGGATGAAAACTGTTCGAATATGCCAAATCGCTCGCTCATCCAATCTGCAATTTCCACAGATAACCATAAGGCGGCAATATACACACCCAGAAGTTGGGGAACTCTTCTGGCAAATAATCCTTCGAATAAACTTTGTTTCTGGGTCATAATGCGAATAATATCATTATTTAGTAATTATTAAGAGGTATTTGCACATAATATCCTAAAGAATCCGACCTGAATACAATTATTATTTAAAATATTTACTCAGGCATTTAAATATGAACAAACTACAGATATAATAATTTCACAAATTAACATAAAGGTAAAAATATGGTAACGATTACAGTTGATATAGACGATCAAGTCAAAGAACACTTTAATAATTTTATTGAAAAACATGGCATTGATGTCGACCCAGATGATATCGCCCAAGCAAAAAAAGAAATAGCAAACATTCGTGCCACCAATGCAGACGGATATATTCTTAATCAAGTCAACAACTTAGAATCCATGATGGCAATGGTTGAAGACCAAACTTGGAAGATTAAGAAAGTAAACATGGAAAAAATCAATGCAACCATTAAATATTTTGTTGATGAAGATGATGTGATTCCTGATAATATTCCTGGCATTGGATACCTTGATGATTGTATTATTATCGACAGTACAATGGATGATGTCTGTGATGAATTGATGGAATTTGAAGATTTTTGTCGTACCAGAATGGTTTATGCTCGAGATGAAGAATTTACTTTTGAAGAATGGGGCAAAATCAAAAATCAAGAAGCTACAAGTCGCGTCAGAAACAGAATGAGGAAAAGATTTAAACGCAGATAAGTATCCCATGAATCGATAACATCAATTAAGAATGGCTTTATATAATTCATGAATCTTATAAAACAAAAGCTAAAATCTCAATTGACAATTGCTTATTTCATATTGCTTTGTATTGAAATAATTTCAGAATCAATATTTATCAATTCAAATAATGCAATTTTACTTTTTGTAACCAAACCATTATTAATGCCCATACTGATGTTATGGGCATTTTTATTTTCTAAAGAAAATTCCGTAACACCAAGTAAAATACTGTTGCTTGCCCTTCTGTTTTCGTTGTTTGGGGACATTTTTTTAATGCTAATGCCATTCACACAGTCCTTATTTATCTTTGGTTTGGGTAGTTTTCTAATTGCACATGCTTTCTATATCATTTTATTTAATAAATTACCTCATTGTATTAATACTCGAACCTCAAACAAAAATGTACTCATGTTATTGGCTTGTCTTATATTTGGTACATTATTGATTGGTTTTTTATACGTACAAAAAAGCCCTGCATTTTTATCTATGCAAATTCCAGTCATAGTATATGCCTGTGTCATATTAACCATGTTATTATCGGCCTTTAGCTATTACCAAAAGAGTCAAAAATCAGGCATTTGGATTCTTATGGGAGCATTGTTGTTCGTGCTATCAGATACAACCATCGCCTTAAGTAAATTTAGCCCAATTTTTGCAGACAATACCATTTTAGCCAGAACCATCATCATGAGTTTCTATGGAATTGCCCAATTTATGATTGTTAAAGGCTCTCTTTTGAGTACAATAAGTGAGCAAAATAATAACGATAAAACCATATCCCAAAACAAATAACCTGAGGAACATTAATGAATTTAAATTTAAAAGGCAAGTGTGCATTGGTCTGTGGATCAAGCCAAGGCATGGGCAAAGCCATTGCCATTCAATTATCTAAGCAAGGTGCCAATGTTGTGCTGTTTGCACGAAACCGAGCCAGTTTAGAAACAGTATTAAATGAACTTGACACCTCACTCGGACAACAACACGATATCCTAATTGCTGATTTTTCAAATCCACAACAAGTTAAAAGTGTATTACAAGAATACTTAAACACTGGAATAATCATTGAAATACTCATTAATAATACTGGCGGTCCTGCACCAGGGCCAGCAAACTCTGCATTAAGCGGTGATTTTTTAGCAGCATTTAATCAACACTTAATCAATAACCATGAAATGATGCGATTGTTAACTCCTGGCATGAAACTATCAAAATATGGGCGAATCATTAACGTCATTTCAACTTCAGTTAAACAACCGTTAATTGGATTAGGCGTATCCAATACTGTTCGTGGCGCTGTGGCCAATTGGGCCAAAACATTGGCCAACGAATTGGGGCAATTTAATATCACGGTCAACAATGTGTTGCCAGGTGCTACCAATACATTGCGTTTAGATGCCATTATTAAAAACAAAGCCAATAAAAAAGGCATCACTGAAGCTGAAATGGCTAAAGAAGAAAAGTCCATCATTCCCATGCGTAGATTTGGAGAAGCCGATGAATTTGCCGATGCTGTTGGGTTTCTGGCCTCTCCTTCTGCCAGTTATATAACTGGAATCAACCTGCCTGTTGATGGTGGAAGAACAACTAGTTTATAGTTATGAAAAAGATACAGAATTATATTAATGGTGAAATGATTGATCCTGTATCAGGTAACCATTTAGAAAATACAGAACCTGCTACAGGTCAAGTTTATGGCAGCATTCCTGATTCGGACGATAAAGATTTGATAATGGCAGTCAATGCAGCTGAAAATGCCCAATATGATTGGGCCAATACATCAGCTGAAATCAGATCTAAAATACTGGAAAATTTAGCGGATTTAATTGATGCCAATGCCGATGAATTGGCCAGAGCTGAAGCCATCGATAATGGTAAACCCATATCATTGGCCAAGCAGGTTGATATTTACCGATCAGCAGCCAATATTCGATTCTTCGCACATGCCAGCACACAATTCTCAAGTGAATCCCATTCAATGGAAAACACAGCAATAAATTTCACATTGCGCGATCCCATTGGCATTGTTGCCTGTATTTCACCTTGGAATTTACCCTTGTATCTTTTTACTTGGAAAATTGCACCGGCATTGGCAGTTGGTAATGTGGTTATAGCAAAGCCATCTGAGGTCACGCCCATGACCAGTTATTTGTTTTCTAAACTGTGCATCCAAGCGGGTTTGCCTAAAGGTGTTTTAAATATTGTTCATGGAACTGGGCAAAACATTGGTTCTGCGATGGTGGTTCACCCTAAGATCAAAGCCATCAGTTTTACAGGCGGTACTTCAACTGGCGCACATATTGCAAAATCTACCGCAGGCATGTTTAAGAAAATGTCATTAGAATTGGGTGGCAAAAACCCCACTTTGGTTTTTGCTGATTGTGATTTTGAAGAGACTGTCACAGAAGTTGTACGAGCTGCATTTGCCAATCAAGGTCAAATCTGTTTGTGTGGATCACGCATTTATATTGAACGCTCTATCTATGAGAAATTCAAACAAGCCTTCATTAAAAAAGTAGCCACCATTAAAATAGGTGACCCTCTAGAACAAGAAACCCAACATGGTGCATTGGTATCTGAACAACACATGCAAAAAGTTCTATCATACATTGAACTAGCGAAAACCGAAGGTGGTAAAATATTAACTGGTGGCAACCAAATAAAAATGAATGGGCGTTGTGCCAATGGATATTTTGTTGAGCCCACAGTGATTGAAAATTTAGATAACTTTTGCCGAACCAATCAAGAAGAGATATTTGGACCTGTGTGTACCATCATGCCTTTTGATAGCGATGAAGAAGCATTGGCACTTGCCAATGGCAATGAATATGGATTGGCCTCCAGCATTTGGACCAATGATCTAAAACGTGCACATAACCTGGCAAAAAATATTGAAGCAGGCATCGTCTGGATTAACTGCTGGTTGTTACGGGATTTGCGCACACCTTTTGGTGGTGTCAAAAGTTCTGGCGTTGGCCGTGAAGGCGGTTTGGAAGCCCTGAGATTTTTTACCGAACCCAAAAACGTTTGTATTAAATATTAAGTTTGGTATTTAAATACCATTCTTGTTAATCTCTTTTATACGTTCCGAGACTATGAAATAACATAAATACAATTAATTATGTATTCCAAAAATCATTAAAACCACAGAGATCACAGAGGTCACAGAGAAGGATAAACAAACATAATATTAAAGATTTGCATGTGTAATAGAAGTGTATGTGATTTTAAACAGAATCTTTTAATTTTTTATACCTCTGTGAGCGCTCTGTGTTCTCTGTGGTTAATCAATATCTTTTGTCATCCTCGCGAACGCGGGGATCCAGTATTTAAGAACTCGATACTTACATTAATATTATCCTTATTATTTTCGTACAACTAGATTCCTGCTCTCGCTTAGGCTCGGCTGGAATGACAGAGTTCTTTTTAAGGTTTCATAGCCTAAATAATGTGTGTATAAAGACTAAATATATCACTATTTAGTCAGGTGCTTTTTACAGAGCTCTCAATTGAGATAAATTTATTCCGCTTTTATGCTATCTTCAGCTACTGGCAATTCTGCCATAATACCAACCAAGTTCTCATCTGGATCTCTGATGAATCCCATCCATAAATCGTGGTCTATCATTTTTGCCACCAATTGGGGTTCTTGTAAAAATTTTGCGCCATTGTTTGTAATCGCTTTAGCTGAGACTTCTATGTTTTTGACTTTGTAGTAAATCACAGAAGTGTGGTGATCCTTTTCTAAGCCTTGTTGTGTGGTTAACATCACCCTTGTACCTCCACAATCAAACATTGCCATACCTGATGGCACTTCAAATAACAGTTCTAAACCCAAGACATCTTGGTAGAATGCAACCGATCTTTTAATATTAGTAATGGCGACGGCGATTTGTCCAATCGATTCAATTTCTGTGGCTTGTGTCATGTTTACTCTCTTATTATGTTCTTGGGTTAAAATCAAACTGTTTGGCCAATTCTTGCCATTGTTCTTCAGCTTTGTCACTCTCAGGAGGATTAACAATCTTGATCACGGCATAAAGATTTCCTGGGACAGGAGCCGGAAATCCTTTGCCTTTTAGGCGCATTTTCTTGTCTGTTTGCATGTTTTTAGGAACATTCATTCCAACAGAACCCGTTGGAGTTGGGACGTTCACTTTAGCGCCCAGTGCCGCTTCCCATGGTGTTAACAATAAATTTGTATAAACATCTTTGCCTTTTAGCTCAAATTTCAAATCCACATCTAACTCGATTTTTAACAACAAATCTCCATTGGGACCACCATTTAAACCTGGCTCTCCCTTTTCTTTCAAGCGGATGCTTTTTCCAGGTTCTATGCCTTTGGGGATTTTGACGTTCAAGCGTTTTTCAACCCTATAATTTTGACCATGGGCTCCGGACTCGACTTGTTGAATCATAAATGTGCGGTTAACACCTGTGTACAAATCTTTTAAGGGCACGTGTATGGTTTGTTTGATGTTTTGGCCTTTGCGTTGAAATTGTTGTTGTCCACCAAAACCGGCACCGGCACCACCTCTTTGACCACCGCCAAAGACAGAATCGAAAAAATCGCTAAAATCACCGCCGCCACCAAATCCGCCTTGACCACCGCCAAAACCTTGTTGGCCTTGTTTCCAATTAGATCCCAATTGATCATAAGAAGCGCGATTTTCATCACTTTTCAGAACTTCATAAGCTTCATTGACTTCTTTGAATTTTTCTTCAGCATCTGCAATCTTGCTAACATCAGGATGAAATTTACGCGCCAAACGTTTGTAAGCCTTTTTTATTTCAGCTTTTGTGGCATTTTTATCAACGCCTAATATTTTGTAATAATCTTTATAATCCATTGGATAATTCTGTTTGATTTAACTCTGATATAGATGGTGGTATTTTCAACTTTTTCAAGCACAGAAGCAACCAATGTAAGTATTAATAAAAGGAATATATTAACCCTGAGGAATAATAACTGATTATCTTAGGCTAGGGTTACAACCTATGATAATATGCCTTTTTGTATAATAACTGATAGATTTAAAGTGGCAAAAGATTATTTATTTCATCACCGCAATTCACCCATATTAATTTCTGTTCCGCATGATGGAACAGTGATACCTGATGAAATTGCCCAAAACATGCATGGTTTTGCGTTAAAAACTCCTGATCGTGATCTGTTTGTTGCCCAATTGTTTAGTTTTGCCAAAGACTTTGATATCAGTTTATTAAAGACCAATATATCCCGATATGTCATCGACATGAACCGTCCTGCTGACAATGCATCCTTATATCCCGGACAACCAGTGACTGAACTGTGCCCAACAACCAGTTTTGATAACCAAGAAATCTATGTTAATAAACCCGATGCACAAGAGATCCAACGAAGAACAGATAACTATTGGCAACCCTACCACCAAATCATCACAGACAAGTTAGCCGTAATAAAAGAACAACATGGATTTGCTATTCTCATAGATGCCCACAGCATTAAATCACATGTTGCGCGTTTCTTTGATGGTCAATTGCCTGATATAAATATCGGAACCAACAGTGGAACCAGTTGCTCTGATGAATATTCAGATAAATTTGAAGCTGTTTTAAAGGCCCAAAACGATTACTCTTATGTATTTAATGGCCGATTTAAAGGCGGTTATATCACCAGAAATTATGGCAACCCTGAAGAAAACATACACGCCATACAAATTGAATTGTCTCAAATTAATTATTTAGATGAGTCCACTAACCGCTTCATGGTAGAAAAGGCTGAAAAACTAAAAACATTATTAATTAGAATGGTCAATGCCTTGTGTTGAAATTTACAAACCTGACACTAAGACGTGGATTAAAAGAACTATTTACTAACGTTAACATCACCATTAATCCCAATACAAAGGTTGGATTAACAGGCGCGAATGGCACAGGAAAAACCAGTTTATTTAAATTGATTTTGGGTGAATTGCATGCTGATATTGGTGAGTTTTACGTTTCCGATAAATTAGTCTTATCTCATGTCGCACAAGAAATTGCCAATTCAGAAGAGGCAGCAATCGAATATGTCATCAATGGCGACCAAGAGTATCGAAAAATTGAAACCCAAATAACCACGGCTGAATCTGAAAACAAAGCGGAAAAACTAGCGCAATTATACGATGATATGCAGCACATCGATGGTTATACAGTGACTGCCAGGGCATCAAAATTACTCAATGGTTTGGGCTTTACTCCTGACCAAGAAAAAAACCCTGTAAATTCATTTTCTGGTGGTTGGCGCATGCGCTTAAATTTGGCCCAAGCACTCATGTGCCGTTCTGATATTCTATTATTAGATGAGCCTACCAATCACTTGGATTTAGAAGCCATTATTTGGTTAGAATCATGGCTGAAAAAATACACGGGGATCGTGTTACTGATTTCACATGACAGGGATTTTCTTAATGCTGTGTGTACCCAAATTGTCAATATCGAACACAATGAACTCACCCAATATACAGGCAACTACGATTCGTTTGAACAAATCAGAGCAGAAAAACTCAACCAACAACAATCACAGTTTGAGTCACAACAACGCCAAGTCAAACACATGCAAAAATACATCGATAGATTTCGATACCAAGCCACCAAGGCCAAACAGGCGCAAAGCCGTATAAAAGCTTTAGAACGCATGGAGTTAATTGGTGCTGCACAACTGGATTCACCCTTTAATTTCAATTTTTCGATTGAGGGTTTCATCCCTCAACAAATGGTGAAAATTGATAAAGCCTCTGCAGGTTATGGTGATACCGTTATTTTAGATAACATCGAGTTAATGATTCAAAAAGGCGATAAAATAGGTCTATTGGGTTTCAATGGCGCGGGTAAATCAACTTTAATCAAATTAATCGCTCAAGAATTAACAGCCTTTGATGGCGAAGTCAATCATTCAAAAGAAGTGAAAATTGGCTATTTTGCCCAGCACCAAATCGAACAATTACACCTGGACCATAGCCCAATTGAACACTTGAAAATGTTAGACCCTGAAATTTCAGAACAAAAAGCCCGTAATTATCTGGGTGGTTTTGATTTTCATAATGACATGGCAAAAGATATAATTACCAATTTTTCTGGTGGAGAAAAAGCCCGTTTGGTTTTGGCTCTGATAGTTTACGAAAAGCCTAATTTATTGCTACTTGATGAACCAACCAATCACCTGGACATAAAAATGCGACACGCCATCAGCGTGGCATTACAAAGTTTTGAAGGCGCCATGATTTTAGTCTCACATGACAGACATTTATTATCGACAGTAACTGATAAGTTGGTTTTGGTTGCCGATGGAAAAGTCACTGATTTCAATGGCGATTTGCAAGATTATTACCATTGGGCCAATGAAACCAGAAAAGCCAGGTTAACTGATGGAACGAATGATTCATCAGGTTCTAGTAAAATTGACAATAAAAAAATAAAACGCCAAGAAGCAGCATTGATCCGTCAAAATCAAAAACCCTTAAGACAAAAGCTACGCAGCCTTGAAAAACAACTCAACATGCTGCAAAAGCAAGAACAAAAACTGGATGCCATCCTATTAGATGAATCTATGTACACGCCAGAAAACGCCCACAAATTAATGCAAACCACAACCAAACACAGCCAAGTTAAAAAAGATTTAGCCGAATGTGAAAATGATTGGTTGGAGGTTTCTGAAGAATTAGATCTTTAGAATACAATTAGTAATTAAGATCAAGAGCTAGTATCGCATGGTACTTATGAAATAACTCTTTTCTAGAGTAGTGGAGCACCTGTGTGTGCTCCTTTTTGTTGGTATTCCTGTTATATTTGTAAAAACAACTAGTTTTCAATAATACAATTCTAAAATCGGGCGGACACATAGGTCCGCACCCTACATTAACGCATTACTTTACAGATTTTACAGGTATAAATGATTCCCTACCTAACAAAATGATGATTCACTAGAATATATATCATCCTGATTAAGTGTGTTATGTGAAGTCTTCATCACATGGTAGCCTATGTAAAAACAAACCGAACTCATCAACCTGAAGTGGTGTTTCTACTATGTTAACATTAAGTGGTACATCCAGTTCACATTCCCCCCCTAAGGCATGCTTCTTAATTTGCTCACTCAAATACAAAAGACTATCAACATCACCCTCAATCATAATCCTAGATGGGTCAATTTTCCTAACATTAAGTGAAATCAGAATATTTTTATTCTGTCTCTTATACACATCTCCGAGCCCACGAGACAGGCAGAAATCTC
>CAJXVJ010000060.1 GCA_913061105.1 uncultured Alcanivoracaceae bacterium
ATATTGGTGCCAATTGATACAATAAAGAGAATATTTAATTTAATTTAAAAATCATGTTGTATTATTTAAACTTAGTCCGTATAATCCACGACCTTAATAAATAATCAACTAAACAAGGTTCTGTCATGAAAGTATTATCATCTTTGAAATCAGCCAAAACACGTAGTCGTGACTGCAAAGTAGTACGTCGTCGTGGCAAGGTTTTCGTTATATGTAAATCAAACCCAAAATTTAAAGCACGCCAAAGATAAGCGCTTTAATTGTTAAGATTTGAAAAAACCCTCTAGAATGAGGGTTTTTTTTTGGATTTTTTTTAATATCGCAATGACGGCTTATTGTTTTGAATACAATAGGTTTTAAGTAAACCACACTCCATTGGTCAATTGGCAATCAACAGAATCCAAAACCATATGAACCATTAATCCTATGCCAATTAGTCTGATTTTAGGGATAAAACAGGCTATAAGATAAATGCCAATTGGAATAAAAGTATGGAGTGGATGAAAGCCTATGCTGCAACGGGAGGCATCATATATGGGCGTTGCCAATAAATGGTCTAAATCAACCAATAGGGTTAATGACATAATAATGAATGCTTTTAACCAATTTTTGCGAAAAAAAACAAAGCTTACTATGAATGGTACTATGAAATGAAGGGCAATATGAAACAATGTATAGTTATTCTATAATGAGTAAACAAGCAACTTTGCGTTCTTCTGCTACCAATACATTATAAGTGCGAGCAGCCGATTTATTGTTCATCACTTCGAAACCAATATTTAATTGTGCAATCGGTGTTAGTAGACTGACATCAGGAAAGATGTGTTGCACTCCAGAGCCAATAATAATCAGTTCTGGCTTTGAGGACAACAAATATTCAATATGCTGTGCATTTAAATCAGCAATATCTGTCAATTGTAAGTCAGTAACGATACTGTTGTTACTGACTATAGCGGTTTGTTTGTATTCGCTTTTATTGATGTAGATAGAATTCTCATCTACAGTTGTGATCAAATTTGAACCTGATTCTGTGTTTTCGATTAATTGCACAATTATTTATTTTTTGTTCAAGAAGTTTTCAAAGTGATAAATCAAATTGAGATTCTTTTGGGTTTTCTAAGAAAATTGTTAGTGTTTGACCTATGGCTTGGATTTTTTGAGCGCCCGTTTTTTCTAAAATTTCTGCAATAAACTGAGTACGTGTTTCTTTGTCCATGCGAATTTTGATTTTTATGAGTTCGTGTAGTTCTAGGCAAACTTCAATTTCCATCATGACATTTTCGGTTAATCCTTTATCGGCAATCATTACCACAGGTTTTAAATCGTGGCTTAGTCCTCTTAAAAATTTTATAGCGTGTTTATTCATTGGTTATATTTATAATCTTAATTTAATGTGTTAATGTTGCATTTTAACAGTCTGTGGTTCGATGGCAAGAAGTAAGAGTTCAAATAGCTGGTTACGTGAACATTTTGATGATCATTGGGTGAAACTGTCCCAAGAAAAAGGCTACCGTGCACGATCGGCATTTAAATTGGAAGAATTACACGAAAAAGATGGTCTTTTAAATAATGTTAGTAATATTGTAGACTTAGGTTGTGCCCCTGGTGGATGGTGCCAAGTGGCCAGAAGAAAAACGGCCAAAAATGTTAGAATCATTGGCATGGATATTTTACCAATGGAACCGATAGAAGGTGTTGAGTTTATACAAGGAGATTTTAGAGAAGAATCGGTACTAAATGAATTGTTGAATTTAGTAGGAGATGAAAAAATAGACCTTGTGTTATCCGACATAGCCCCCAATTTAAGTGGTACATTCGCCGTAGATCAGCCGCGTATTATGTATTTGGCTGAATTGGCGTTAGATTTTTGTCATCAATGTTTAAAACAAAATGGCAATTATGCTGTCAAAATATTTCAAGGTGAGGGCTTTGATGCCTATTTGGCAGAGTTAAGAAAGAATTTTAAGAAAGTGGTGATGCGAAAACCAAAATCATCACGACAAAGAAGCAGAGAAGTCTATGCTGTAGGCATTGGCTTTAAAGGTTAATCATTTAAAAATAGTATTAGGAATTAAATTTTGAATAATGTGACAAAAAATATAATTTTATGGGTTGTGGTATTAATGGTGCTGTTATCAGTATTCAATTCTGTCGTGCAACAAAATGCCAGTTCATCTGAAGTCGATTATACTGAATTTTATCAAATGCTTGAAAAAGACGAGATTAGATCAGTGGTTGTCAATAGCACTACCAGTGTTCATAAAATTATCCAAGCAGAAACTACCACAGGCAGACAAATTATTGTCAATGCACCGAATGACGAAAAATTGGTTGATGAGTTAATTGCCCGCAATGTGCAGGCTAAATTTATGCCAGTTAAAGAAGAAAGTGTCTTGTTCCGTATATTTGAGACTATTTTCCCTATCATATTATTGGTTGGCTTGTGGTTTTTCATCATGCGTCAAATGCAAGGTGGCGGCGGTAAAGGCGGAGCCATGAGTTTTGGTAAGTCCAAAGCTAAACTATTAACTGAAGACCAAATTAAAGTCACATTTGCTGATGTTGCTGGTATTGAAGAAGCCAAAGAAGAGGTGGGTGAAATAGTTGATTTCTTAAGAGATCCAAGCCGATTCCAAAAATTAGGCGGACACATTCCACGTGGTGTATTGATGGTTGGTTCACCAGGAACAGGTAAAACATTATT
The DNA here is from genome assembly GCA_913061105.1 of uncultured Alcanivoracaceae bacterium. Lineage (GTDB taxonomy): Bacteria > Pseudomonadota > Gammaproteobacteria > Xanthomonadales > Marinicellaceae > NORP309. The sequence goes on from CAJXVJ010000060.1 coordinate 2,705, forward strand.
GGCCAAAGCCATTGCTGGTGAAGCCAAAGTACCATTTTTTACCATTTCAGGTTCTGATTTTGTTGAAATGTTTGTTGGTGTAGGTGCATCGCGTGTTCGTGATATGTTTGAACAAGCTAAAAAGAACTCTCCTTGTATTATATTTATTGATGAAATTGATGCTGTTGGTCGACAACGTGGCGCTGGAATGGGTGGTGGACACGATGAACGTGAACAAACACTCAACCAATTGTTAGTAGAAATGGATGGTTTTGAAGGCAATGAAGGCGTCATTGTTATTGCTGCAACAAATAGACCAGATGTCTTAGATTCAGCTTTATTAAGACCAGGCCGCTTTGATAGACAAGTGGTCGTTCCTTTACCAGATATAAAAGGACGTGAAGCCATATTAAAAGTACACATGAAAAAAGTGCCATTAGCTGATGATGTAAAACCGCGTAACCTTGCTCGAGGAACTCCAGGTTTTTCAGGAGCTGATTTAGCCAACTTGGTCAATGAAGCTGCTTTATTTGCAGCAAGAAAAAGCGCAAAACTGGTAGACATGGATTGTTTTGAAGAAGCGAAAGATAAAATCATGATGGGTGCTGAACGCAAGTCCATGGTAATGGATGATAAGGAAAAGCTAAATACGGCTTATCATGAAGCTGGCCATGCTATCGTTGGCAGATTGGTACCAGAACATGATCCAGTTTATAAAGTCACAATTATTCCCCGTGGCCGTGCTCTGGGTGTGACTATGTTTTTACCAGAACAAGACAGGTATTCACAATCTAAAAACTTGTTAGAGTCTCAAATATCTACTTTATATGGCGGTAGAATTGCAGAAGAGCTCATTGGTGGTAAAGACGCTATCACTACAGGTGCCTCTAACGATATTTCTGTAGCAACAGATATCGCACGAAACATGGTGACTAAGTGGGGATTTGGAGAAGGCCTTGGCCCAATGTTATATTCTGAAGACGAAGGCGAAGTGTTCTTAGGACGTCAAGTGACACAACATAAAAATTTATCTGATGCGACAGCCAAACTCATTGATGAAGCCATTAAGAAAATTATTGATGTTAACTATGATCGGGCCTATAAGCTATTAACTGAAAATATGGATATACTACATGCCATGTCAGATGCCTTAATGAAATATGAAACCATTGATAAAAAACAAATTGATGAATTAATGGCAAGAAAAGATGTTTCAGCTCCAGAAGATTGGGTTGATGACGATGATACACCGGTTAAACCTTCTGCTCCAAAAACAGAAGATAAAGGCGACAGCAATATTGGTGAAGAAGCACCTTCAGTATAATTGATGTCAATTAGCTACAAGATAATGGGGGTCATTAATGTGACCCCTGATTCGTTTTCAGATGGTGGAAAATTCTTGTCACATGATAATGCTGTCAATCAAGCTTTAGATTTAATTCAACAAGGTGCTGACATTATCGATATTGGTGGCGAATCGACCCGACCAGGTGCAGATAAAGTATCAATAGAAGAAGAAATTAACCGCACAGTACCAGTTATATCCGCAATAAGAAAGTTACACCCCGCGGTTACAATATCCATTGACACATCCAAATCACAGGTCATGCAAGCAGCCATTCGAGCTGGAGCAAATTTTATTAATGACGTCAACGCTTTACAGTCTGAAGGATGTATTGAAATTGTGGCCGAATCGCAGTTACCAGTTTGCCTTATGCATAAAAAAGGCCAGCCCAAATCTATGCAAAATAATCCAGAATATGGCGATGTCTTGACTGAAGTCAAAGACTTTTTTAAAGCCAGGTTGGATAATTGCTTGTCTGCTGGGATTAAACCCGAAAACATTGTCTTGGATCCAGGTATTGGCTTTGGTAAAACATTAGCACACAACCTGGCTTTACTTAAGAACATAAAACAATTAAAATCATTGGGTTATCCAATTCTTATAGGTGTTTCGCGTAAGTCTATGATTGGAGAAATCTTAAATGAAGGTGTCAATAACAGGCTATATGGCAGTTTAGCGATTGCTCAATTTGCCTATGAGCAAGGAGCAGAATACCTGCGTGTTCACGATGTTAAAGCCACATCTGATGTACTGAAAGTAACACAAGCATTAATCAGTTAACCATCACTCCTGCGAAGGCAGGAATCTCACGAAGGATGATGGTTATTAATATTAGATTCCTGCCTTCGCAGGAATGACGAGTTTTATTAAATTATGACAGAAAAAAAATATTTTGGTACAGATGGCATCAGAGGCGAAGTTGGCGGTAAAGTGATGACTGCAGAATTTGCACTCAGGCTTGGTCGCGCAGCGGGAGTGGTTCTTGGCAAGCTTTCACCATCAAATAACATACTCATTGGCAAAGATACACGGATTTCTGGTTATATGTTGGAATCTGCTTTAGAAGCTGGTTTAGCTTCTGCTGGTACAAATTGTCAATTATTGGGACCAATGCCTACTCCCGCTGTGGCCTGGATGACCAGTTCTATGCATGCCAGTGCCGGAATAGTCATCAGTGCTTCACACAATCCTTTCTATGACAACGGTATTAAGTTTTTTGACAATAACGGAGAAAAACTCTCTGATGAAATGGAATTGGCAATAGAAAAAGAATTGGAAAGAGAATTCATCACAGTTAGTAGTGAATTATTGGGCAAAGCCAGCCGTATTGATGATGCAGCCGGACGTTACATTGAATTTTGTAAGAGCACGTTCCCTAGACAACAAAGTTTAGCAGGATTAAAAATAGTAGTCGATTGTGCCAATGGTGCGACTTATCACATTGCGCCTCAAGTGTTTTCAGAATTGGGTGCCGATGTTACCGTTGTGGCCAATAAGCCAGATGGCTTAAATATAAATCAAGACTGCGGTTCAACTGAACCTCAAATTCTACAAGAAAAAGTATTAGAAACAGGTGCTGACCTAGGCATTGCACTGGATGGTGATGGCGATCGTGTATTAATGATTGATCATTATGGGAAGGTGATAGACGGAGATCAATTGATTTTTATTGTTGCTAAACATTTACATAAAAACAAAAAACTCAATGGCGGGGTGGTGGGCACACTCATGAGTAACCAAGCCATGCAGGTTGGATTAGAATCTTTGGGCATAGAATTCAAACGTGCAGATGTTGGAGACAGATATGTTCACCAATTATTAAAAAAACACGATTGGCATTTGGGTGGAGAATCATCTGGGCATATCTTAAATCTTGATTTAGCAACAACTGGAGATGGCATAGTCAGCGCGCTAATGGTTCTGGTTGTTATGAAAAATGAAGGCAAAAGCCTCAAAGATTTGGCTGAAGAATTGCCTTTGTACCCGCAGGTATTAATAAATATCACAATAGAAAATGCAAAATCGTTGGCACGACACCCAGAGCTTGTAAATCATGCTTTAGAAATAGATAAAAAACTGGCAAACAAAGGGCGCACACTTATTCGTGCTTCAGGTACACAACCCATGTTACGGGTAATGGTTGAAGCACAAGATGAAAAATTGGCGATGAATTATGCCAAAGAATTAGAAAATACAGTAAAAAACCTTTAGGAAATTAAATGAAATATATAACCATTTTGAGTCTATTGGTACTCTCTGCATGTTCTGAAAATAAGCAGAAAAATCAAATCTTAGAAGCACCTAAGCCTCCAGCCATGTCTGAAAATGTAAAACAGGGGAAGACTGAGCCAAAAGTTGAGTTATTAAGTGATATCAATCAGTTAACGTTTGCAGGTAAGAGGTCTGGTGAAAGCTATTTTTCAGCTGATGGTACACAGTTGATATTCCAAAGTGAAAGATTAGATGATAATCCTTATTATCAAATATTTAAAATGGATTTAGAAATGGGAGATGTGGAAATGGTCTCAAATGGAACAGGTAAAACCACTTGTGCTTGGATTCATCCTGATGGTGAACAAATGTTATATTCTTCAACCCATCTTGATTCAAATGCTAAGAAAAAACAACAAGAAGAACTGGATTTTCGTGCTTCAGGAAAAGAGCGGCGTTATTCATGGGATTATGATGAATACTACGATATTTTTATTAAAGACAAATCTGGGACCCGTCAAGTAACCAGCGAATTAGGTTATGATGCTGAAGGCAGTTTTTCTTCAGATGGAAAGTGGATAGCTTTTGCTTCAAACCGCAATGGGTTTAATAACCAAGCTAAAAACATGAGTATAGAAGACAAAAAAACATTCGCCATGGATCCATCTTATATGATGGATATCTACATCATGAAAGCAGATGGTTCAGAAGTGAAACAATTAACCACTCATCTTGGATATGATGGAGGACCATTTTTCTCACCAGACAATAAAAAAATTGTTTGGCGCAGATTTGCTGCCAATGGTGCCACTGCAGAAATATACACGATGAATATCGATGGCACAGATAAAAAACAACTAACCAATACCAATAACATGTCATGGGCGCCTTATTATCATCCGAGTCAAAAATACATAATATACACAACCAACATCAATGGCTTTGCAAATTTTGAATTGTACATTGTCGATGTGGCTGGTAAAAAAGAACCATTACGGGTCACTGATATGATGGGTTTTGATGGATTGCCTGTCTTTACACCAGAAGGTGATGAATTGTATTGGACCCGTAAAAAAGACAACAACAATGTTTCGCAAATTTTCCGAGCCAAGTGGAACCACCAAGCAGCACTAGATGCTTTAAAACTTAATTGAGTTAATACTTATGAAAATGATACTTTTATTAATTTTAGCCTTTCAAATTGTTGGGGTTAATGCAAAATCGATCCCCGTAATTAATGCAGAATTGGCCAAGAAACACTTGTTGGAATTAACTACAGCAGGTGGCAGACTCACTGGCAGTGAAAGTGAGGCAAAAGCAGCTAAATATTTAGCTGAACAACTCAAGTCAATGGGTTTAGAGCCATGGCAGTCACAATCTTTTCACCATAACTTTGAATTTAATGCTGGCACGAATCTAGGAAAGAACAACAGACTCATTGTTAACGATACAGATATGATTGTTGATAAAGACTTTCGTCCATTGGTGTTTTCAGGATTAGGTGAATTTTCTCAAGCCCCTGTAGTCTTTGCAGGTTATGGTATCACTGAGCCAGAAGGTGAAAAAGCAGGCGATAATTATGATTCGTATATTCACTTGGATGTCACTGACAAGTGGGTTTTAGTGATGCGATTTATGCCCGAAGACATAGATGCTGATCAACGTGTGAAAATAAACCGTTTTTCAAGTGACAGAAATAAAGTACTCAATGCCAGAAAACATGGTGCCAAAGGTGTTATTTTTGTTCACGGCCCAAATACCATTGTAAAATCAGAATTGGTACCATTGAGTTTTGATGTTTCCACTGCCAAAGGCAGTATGCCTGTTATATCGATTAGTACTGATTTAGCGAATAATTGGTTAAAAAACATGGATAAAGATTGGAATGCCATACAAAAAAAACTAGATGCTGGGAAATTTTTGATGGGGTTCGATATTGATGGTGTTGAGGTTTCAGCCCACGTCGATTTAATTCAAGATAAAAAAACAGGGCAGAATGTCATTGGTGTCCTAAAAGGCAGTTCTGAATTGCCTGCAGTTATTTTGGGAGCACATTATGATCACTTGGGTCATGGAGAGACATCCACTTCATTGGCAAGAGATGAAGAAGCTGGAAAGGTTCATGTTGGTGCTGATGATAATGCGTCAGGTGTTTCTGGATTGCTTTTAATCACAGAATATTTGGTCCATTTAAAAAAACAAGACAAATTTTCACCCAAGCGTGACATTATAGTTGCCTTTTGGAGCGGTGAGGAATTGGGTTTATTGGGATCAAATGATTTTGTAAAGAAAATAGGCAAAGATAAACTTTCAGAAAAGATCATGGCCAACATCAATCTAGATATGATTGGTCGATTAAAAGACGCAGCCATTATTCAAGGTACGGGATCAAGTAAGCAGTGGAATGATATAGTTGAACAACGCAATGCCCCAGTGGGTTTAAATATTGTTGTACAAGAAGATGCCTACTTACCTACCGATGCCATGAGCTTTTACTTATACAATGTGCCAGTTTTATCGGCTTTTACAGGATCACATACTGAATACCATAGCCCCAGAGACACCGCAGATCTTATTAATTATGAGGGCATTGCTAAGATCTCAAAGTTAGTGGCATTAATTGTACGTGGTTTGGCCTTAGATGAAAAACCTTTAGATTACCAAAAACAAAAGCCCAAGAAAAACAAGGACTTGCGAGGAGGGATTCGAGCTTATATCGGTACCATTCCTGATTATGCCAATGATGTTACAGGTGTGTTACTATCAGGAACCACTAAGGATTCACCAGCTGATAAAGCAGGCATTAAAAGTGGCGATATTCTGATTGAATTGGCTGGTACAAAAATTGAGAATCTCTATGACTTTACTTATATATTAGAAGCTTTAAAAATTGGCAAAACAGTCAAAGCAAAAGTATTGCGAGACGGCAAAGAAATTGAGTTGGATGTGACGCCAGGGTCGAGACAATAACCTAAAATAATCTTAGATCTGCCATCGTGACAAGCTTCTGATATTGGTGGTGTGTTTTTTTATTTCAACATTCGAAATTTTAACAATTCTTGCCTAAATATTTATATTTCATATATATTGCAATAATCAGAAATTGTTGTATGATAATTCACTAATTATTATTGCCATCCTTCACAGTGCAGGTTGGTATTAACCATATCAGGATATAATAAATGACAAGAGTTACTAATATTTTAAAACTATCGGCAATTGCAACTGTGCTATTTTCGTTATCAGCCTGCGCCACAACGAAGGAGAAACCAACAATGGTAAAACACACAGATGGCGTTAATATAACCAATGAAGATATCTTTAAAAAATGGGAATACAATCCTAAACGCCCCGGAGTTGTCCGTTGGGGTGAAAAAGGCGCTAGTTTTACCGCACTAGAAACAGCCAAAGGTTTTGAAGATGCTGAGCTTGAAAAAGATAGATATGGTGATGACATTAAGTTGTATGAAGAGATTGTAAGCTACGATCCTGCCACTTTAGAACGTACTATATTGATCACATTGGCACAACTGACTCCAAAAGGCTCAGACAAAGCTTTGCCTATAGATGACTACAAATGGTCCAAGGACAGATCATTGGTACTCATTTATACCAATGCCGAATATGTATGGCGAGACAAAACCCGAGGTGAATATTGGGTATTGAATTTAGCCAATGATGATTTGTGGAAATTAGGTGATGAAAAATCTGAACCATCACAAATGATGTTTGGTAAATTTTCACCAGATGGATCTCAATTTGCTTATGTGATGCACAACAATATTTATGTACAAGACTTAAAAAGCCGTAAAATTACTGCACTGACTACCGACGCATCAGACACCATTATCAACGGTCTGTTTGATTGGGCTTATGAAGAAGAATTTAGCATTCAAGATGGTTTCCGTTGGAGCCCAGACAGTAAACGTATTGCATATTGGCAGTTAGATACACATGCAGCAAAAGATTTCTTTATCATCAATAACACCGATACGCTGTATCCCAAAGTAACTGCCATTCCTTATCCAAAAGTAGGTGAAGAGAATTCAGGAGCACGCATTGGTATCGTGCCTATTGAAAAGCCTGAAACCATTTGGGTCACATTACCAGGAGTACCAAAGGACATGTATGTCCCTCGCATGGCCTGGGCTGATAATGCAGAGCAAATCCTCATACAACAGATGAATCGTAAACAAGACACCAATACTGTATTTTATGCAGATGCAATGACTGGTAAAATATCTCCAGTATTTGTTGAAAAAGAAGAGACTTTTCTAGATACATTGGAAGACCCGAATTGGTTGAAAGATTCACAATCATTCTTATGGAAAAGTGAAAGAGATGGTTGGAAACACATTTACCGAATTTCTCGTGATGGCAAAAGTGTCACAGATTTGACTCCAGGTGATTTTGATGTCACTGAATTTGTCTCTGTAGATGAAGAGAATAATTGGCTTTATTTTATGGCATCACCTGATAATGTTGCACAACGTTATCTTCACCGCAGTCGTTTAGATGGCAGCGGTCAAATGGAACAGGTGACACCAGTTGAAAATCAAGGCACCAACAGTTACAAAATTTCGGCTGACTCTACATGGGCGATTCATACGGTATCCAGTTTCTTAAAGCCACCAGTGTCATCATTGATATCATTACCAGATCATAAAGTACACCATGTATTAGAAGACAACAAAGAGCTAGCAGATAAAATAGCCAATTTGTCTATGGGAGATTTAGAGTTTTATAGCGTAGAAGCCCAAGATGGATTACGATTGGATGGATATATGATGAGACCTCCACATTTTGATTCTAAAAAGAAATACCCCATCATTCATTTTGTCTATGGAGATCCTGTTGGGCAAACGGTCAGAGATGTTTATTCAATGAGAAATGTTTGGAGCATAATGATGTCACAAAAAGGTTTTCTAATCTCCTCGGTTGATAATCGTGGTACAGCTGCACCACGTGGCCGTGATTGGAGACGAACAATATACGGAAATGTTGGCCCTTTGGGAGCACGAGATCAGTCAGATGCATTAAAAGCCATGTGTCAACGCTGGGATTATATTGATTGCGATAGAGTAGGAGTCTGGGGACACTCTGGTGGTGGTACATTAACACTAAATGTTATGTTTAGATACCCTGAACAATTCCATGTTGGAGTTTCACGAGCACCGGTACCTGACTTGCGCCTTTATGATTCAATCTATCAAGAAAGGTATTCAGGTTTGCTCACTGAGTTTGAAGACAATTACATAGAAGCCTCTGCCATTACCCATGCTAAAAATCTAACAGGTAAGTTGTTACTAATACATGGCACAGGTGATGATAATGTGCATTATCAAGGAACCGAGCGCTTACAAAATGAGCTGATAAAACACAACCGTCAATTTGATTTTATGGCTTACCCTAACAGACGCCATGGTCTAGTTGAAGGTGAGGGTTCTTCATTACACTTGCATACCATGCAAAGTAATTATTTTATTGAACACCTAAATCAAGAATAAGTTGGTCATTATATGAAATATTTACACGCCATGATTCGTGTGTCTGACATTGAAAAATCACTGCATTTTTATCAAAATTTGCTAGGATTAACCTTAATCAGACACAAAGATTATGAAGCAGGACGTTTTTCCTTATATTATCTTGCAACTGCTGAGGGCGAACCAGAAATAGAATTAACCCATAATTGGGATGATGGTGAATATGTTTCTGGCAATGCTTTTGGTCATTTGGCATTTTCTGTTGAAAATATTTATGATATTTGCCAAAAATTAGAAGATTCAGGAGTGGTTATATTAAGGCCACCCAGAGATGGTCGAATGGCATTTGTCAAAGACCCAAGTGGAATTTCAATTGAATTACTTCAAGAAGGTGGCAGCCTGCCATCTCATGACAAGTGGTCAGAGATGGAAAGTACAGGTAGTTGGTAAAAGTTGCCTCAATTCTAGGTCGAATTCTTTAGTTTCTGTTGATGAAGTAGAATCAGTCACATCATCATTTCGACCACGGCAATCTCATGATTTTCTAATACAATTATATTTCCGCGTCGCTGAGCCCTTTGCAATGATCGTGTTTTAAAATCAAATGTCGGATCTTAAAGTCAATTCTCGGTATTCAATCACAAAATAAAGTATGTAAAATTCTCATCAGATTACATTTATCATGTTTAAATCGTTTTTTAATGCGATATTTTATCTCTTTGCAATCAAAAACCAGTGATATATAATAAATTGTTATTGGGGGTTGGTTAGATTGAGTCTAGCTATACTTGGTACAACAGAAGTTTAATAAGGTTCTATGCAAAAATTACTACAATACATTCTTCCGTTTGAGTTGCCTCATCGATTTCCAGATGAATCGTCATATCAATTATATAAAAAATGGGATAAACCAGCCAGACAAATTCAAATTGCTGCCATTACATTTCTAACAGCACTTCTCTATATTGTTTTTAGTTTTTTGGACAAGTCTTGGGCGTCAGAGCCGGTACAAACGGTGATGATTCAAATTCACATGTTTTTTGTTGTGCCACTTTTGTTTTCGATAAGTTTTTTGGCTTATAAAAAAAGATTTTATAGTTTGGTGATAAAGCTTCTGATGTTTTTTCCAGTAGCATCTATTATAGGACATGTGTATATTTTAAGTCGGCTAGAAAACTATTCCCCATTTATCACAGAGGGTTATTTGGCAGTTTTTTGGATTTTTATTGTGTCAGGTTTATCTTTTAGGAATGCATGTGTTTTGGATACTTTGTAGTTTTTCTTTTGGATTTTTAGGCGCTTTTATTTTTGACAGATCAAGGCGGGCAGTTTTTATGAGCCAACAGAGACTTCATCATTTGGCCATAACAGATGAGCTTACAGGCACTTATAATCGAAATCATTTGAATAGTGTTTTCCAGAAAGAACTAGATAAGACTGTTGCTACTGATAAAACATTCGCAATATTGATGGTGGATTTGGATCACTTTAAAAACATAAATGATACATTTGGTCATGCCAAGGGTGATCAGGTGTTACAAAAAGTGGCAGAAGTGTTATTGGAATCCATTAGCTATTATGATACTTTGGTTAGGTGGGGAGGAGAGGAGTTTGTGATAATTGTTATAGATGTGGATGAAAAAGGAATGATTAAGTATTGTGAAAAAATTAATAAAATAGTTGAAGAAAATAACAGTGAAGTAGATTTATCTGTGACAGTCAGTATTGGTGCTACATTATTTAAAAAACAAGACACACAAGACTCAATGATTTCTCGCGCTGATAGAGCCCTATATCAAGCAAAAGAAAAAGGTCGCAACAGTTATATTATTGCCAATTAACTCCATACACACTACAGATTTAATATTTCAATGATATATAAATCTAAAACTCAACGCAAAAAAAAGACCCATGATTAAAACCATGGGCCTTTTGACTTTAGAGTTTAACTTATATCTTATTCAGACTCGGTAGTTCCTGCATCTGGGTTCATCTTAGTGGAATCACCCGCTTTGATGACTGAGATTTTATCACGTTTCCAATACTTTTTTACAGCCATATTAACTTGTAATATGGTTAAATCTGTAACGGATTGTTCATAATCTTTATCCCATTGCATGCTTCTGTTTAAATCGATGTTTCCAGCTAACATTCTGACCAAACGGCCATCTTTAGCACGGTCAATTTTATTGTTTTGAAGAACGCCTTTTCTTGCATCATCTAACTCTTGCTGAGTAAAACCATCTTTAAGTACACGGTCAAACTCTTCAAAATAACCTCTTTCGACATTTTCTAAATTCTCTGGAGCACAAATAGCATAAGCACCAAAAGTGGCATCTTCATCATATGAGCTAGCATTAAAGAATGATCCTGCACCATAACTCCAACCTTCTTTGCGGCGTAACCTATCAGCCAAACGGCTAGATAAGAAACCACCACCAAACATTTGATTGGCCATTTCTAAGGCAGGATAATCAGGATGCGAATCATCCATTTCAAATTTCATCATGGCACCAAATGCTGCGCCAGATTTATCAGGAGTGTCAACAAATTTATTAATACCATCAACATTAGCAACTGATGTTTTAATTCTTTCATAATTTGATTTACTGTCCCAATCTCCGATGATTTGGTTTAATTTATTTTGTACTGATGCCTGATCAAAATCTCCAATCACTCCAATATCTGCATCTTGAGCACCCATGAAGGATACATGGAAATCTTTTAAATCATCTGATGATATTTTCTTAATGGCAGCAATTTCATCGTCAATGTTCATTTGATAAAGTGGATGACCTGGCTCATAAGGATTTAAGTATTGACCTAACTGTCTGAACACCTGTGAAGTTGGTTGTTGTTTTTGCTGTTCAAGAGATACGATTCTTTCTTGTTTTAATACTTCTAATTCTTTGGCATCAAAACTTGGATTTTTGAAAACTTCTTCAACCAAATCTAAAACAGCAATTAAATTATCTTTAGTCGTTCGTACAGATACGCCCGCGCCTGATGCAGAACCAAACACATTAACATTGGCTTTGAGCTTGTCAAACTCAGCTTGTAGTTCTTCGCGGTTGTATTTGTTAGTACCACGATTTAGCATAGATCCAGTTAGTCCGCCGATGGTGCCTTTGTTATACAATGCATCAACATTACCAAAATCAAGGCTGATGGTCATTGATACTGACTCACCGCGTGTTTTTTTGTTTAAGTAAACTACTTTAGCGCCATTTTTTAATGAATCGTGATTGGTGCGGCTATCAATACTGTCTCTTATACACATCTGACGCTGCCGACGATCTACTCTGTGTAG
>CAJXVJ010000061.1 GCA_913061105.1 uncultured Alcanivoracaceae bacterium
GAGATTTCTGCCTGTCTCGTGGGCTCGGAGATGTGTATAAGAGACAGGTACAAACTCAGAAATTAAAAAATACCAACAACAATTGGTGGCATTGAGTTTTTCAAAAGAAAATGTTTCAAATGAATATTACGCTATACTTAAGAAGATTGAATTGCTTCGCAAAGGCATGTTAAATGGTGAGTTACCGATATAGATTTTTGCACTATTTTTGATTGATAGAAGTTCAGAACTGTTCTGAACTTCTGTTATTTTGACTACCTAAAAGTAGTAATCCCTGATTGATCCATCATATCTGCCCGATTTCAAGCAGCAGTTTTTAAAGATTCTAATTGAACCGCATGGACACGGATCGTTTCTGCCTAATTTTTCAACCAACTCTTTGTCCTTGTGAACGATTCTGTTCCCACGTTTCACGTTCGTTTCGGATGGGTATCCCTTTTTCCTCTTACTTGTTGTCTCGAAAGAAAAAATTATTGTTTGAATTTGAATTTTTAGTATTCATGATTGTTCTCCTGTTATTTTATTATGATTGTAATGGCAGGGAAGGATGGACTCGAACCAACAACCACTGGAATCAAAATCCAGGGCTCTACCAAAAGGAGACTTTGGTATAGAGAGACAACTCAGCTTGTCTTTTAGTGTGTAGCTGCTAGGCATATTTTAAAATTAATAGTTATTCATATTCTTTTAAACTATAACAACGCAGATGCATTCTAAAAGGCAAGCCCTTTGGGGCGCCCAGCGATTTCCAATCTCTACGTCAAATAATTTTGAGATAGAACGACCAACCCTACAATAATTTTTCTTGATATTGAAAATCGATGAAAGCCTGAGATGTTTCTATATACCAAAGTCTCCTTTCACTACCTCCCTACATGTAAAATTAGACCAGAGCAATGTTAATTTACCCTGATCTAATTCTGGCTCAAACACTGATTTTAACTGTGTCTTGAATCACGCCTTCCATGCCTCCGAAGACAGTGATTTTATCCACTTTATCAGCAATTTTTTCCAATGTTTCCAACTCTTTTAAACGTCTTAAAGTTGTGCTTTCATCCATTAACTTCGCAGTGTTTAACAAAGAACGGGTGGCAGCGGTTTCTTCACGGCGTTTAATAATGTTGGCTTTGGCGGCTTTTTCAGCCTCGACCACTTGGTTTAAAATGGTTTTCATTTCACCAGGTAAAATGATGTCTTTGACACCCACATCTAACAAGCTCAAACCAAACTCGGCCACTTTTTTTGTAACACTTTTACGGACATAGGAATCAATAGATTCTTTGTCTGTTAATAAGGCATCCAAAGTCTGTGTACCAATGGCTTTTCTTAACGCCAATTGCAATTCAGTGTATAAAAACTCTGCGTAGTTAGACAAGCTGGAAACTGCAGTTTTGGCATCTGCGACTTTAAAAGTAGCAGACAAGTTAACACGCAAGCTGACTTTGTCTTTGGTCAAGATTTCTTGACCTGTGACATCCATGCTTTGTGCGCGAGTTTCTACAATTTCAATCGCTACAGTTTTGCTGTAGTTCCAAAAACCGTATTTACCAGCGGACAATACTTTGATAAATTGACCATCAATAAACAACAAACCAATTTGCTTATTAACAACTTCTTTGATCAACAAGCCTTTGGACAAAACAGAAGATGATGCTGATTTAGCCACCAAGGTCATCAATTTATCTGTGGCTTGAATATCTGTAGATATATCAATTTTAGTCACATCAATTTTAATGGTTTTCCAATAAATCTTTTCAGACTGTGGGGCCATTAAACTTTTAAATTTACCATCAATGTATATCAAAGCAATTTCAGTTTCATCGGTTGAAATTTCTTCAAAATACTGTTTGCACACTTGCGCTTTATTGCGCATCAAAGATTTGATTTGAATGTTTCTAACCTCTGGGTCAGTTACATCAAAAACTTTGACACTTACACGTCCTAAAACATCAGTAATGTAGTGTACGCCTGTAGCCAATACTTCTGTTAACTGACGGTCTCGAAAGACCAAAGCACGTTCGTTATCTGCGATAACTATTCTTTTTCTAAAAATCATCATAATTCTCCTGTGCAAACATTGTATTTTTAAAAAATGTTGCACCTAATAAAACTCAGTCATATAAACCTCGTTGTTTTCGTTAAAAAATACACCCTGTGGGTGACTTGTTTTCATGTTTTACTAACATGAGACTGATGCCAGAAAATTCTGACACCAGTTTTGCTTTCTCCTTTCTCGCCTACCGCACCACCGCAAGCCCTCTTGCGTTGGTTTTGATTCAAGTCATCAATAAAATGTCTTAAATCAAATTCATAAAAAATCAATCTCACGACCACTCAGTGGCCATCAATGGGTTGTTTTGGTTCCACTAAATCTTGAAGTCACTCAAATCCTTATTTATCTGATACGTCCTAAAAGGTTTGTACCTTAACTTCAATCACTAGTTTCTCAATTCAAAACCATTAGGTTTGAAAAGCAAAACAATGCATTATTGGCATGAAATCATTGAATCAATTCAATGCCTTCCTGCGTGGTCGTTGTTTGTCGACGGCCGTGTCGTTGTTACTAAAAATAACAATGAGCTTCTCGCTCACCAAACTGAGACTGACCCGTAATGTTTAGAGACGTTACAAGTCTTTTCATTAGATATGGCTCTCGCCTGTGCCTTTCGGCTGGTTTTTGAGCAGGAATCGAACCTGCGACGGGCAAATTAAATGTTTGCTGCTCTACCAACTGAGCTATCAAAGTTAGAGAAGGATTCGAACCTTCGGTACCCTAATGGGTATGATCACTTTATTGTGATTGCTTTAAGCCACTTAGCTATCTAACGCATCAATTCATCGGCATACAACATATCAACGATACTTGCACCAGTCTGCTATTCAGAAACAGATCCTTTGATGAAAAAATTCTTTTGTATTTATTTTAAACTTTCGTTTGGGCATAAAAAAAGCCCTGTTTGGATAACCAAAAAGGGCTTTTTTAAAAGTTTTCCTAAAAGGCTATCGGCGCCTTTTAGAATGTATAAAAGGCATTATTACATAACAGTCCATGACTGAGATTGACACGGGAAATCCCCACGTCTATTCAGCATGCTGCTTGATATTAAATTGTGTAAATAATGTTTTTTCATAATTTTGTTTTATCGTTTTTTAAAGAGGTTTCTTCCTCAATATTTAAGATGGAGCGGGATATTATAGATGCGTTACAAAAATGTCAACAATATTTTAACGAAATATTAACATTTGTTATAAATGTATAAAAAAGGATGACTAAAATCTATCTGTGGCGAGAACATCGATTAGACCCATTTAACCAACTTCTTACTTCACTGCTATAATACTCCTTCCTTCCATAAGCCCTACCTCGCTCTTCTGTTATGACTTCAGTTTTCGTGCCATTTTTTAATAGTGATACTTTAAAATGTGGGTCAACAATACCACTGCCTTTAATCACTGTTCCATGTGGTAAGTAGGCATCTGTGCGATACGAATGGACCGTAATGATATAGTTGTTATCAGATATAACCTTTTGAACTATTTGAATAATTTCTAACAATCCCTCTCTTCTGTCCCAACACTTAACTGAAAGACCATATAACCTTTCACCTAGTTCAATATATGGCTTATCAATCAAACGAGTGCCAGTATTAGTTAGTGTTGGTTTACAAGCAACAAGAATAAAGAATAACAAAACAATGGCTATTCTGTGCATAAACAAACACCTCTTTTTTAAAAAAACATGAATCACGTTTATTTATCCTCTATCAATTCTTCTGCTTTTTCTTTAACTTTTTCAGCTGTGTCTTTTGTTTTTTCTTTAAGATTGCCAATCGTTTCTTTGGTGGCTTCTTTTACATCTTCAGTTTTTTCCTTTAAAGTATCTACTACTTCTCCAGTTTTCTCTTTTAGTGAGTCAACAGTTTCTCCAGTCTTTTCTTTTAATGAGCCAACAGTTTCTCCAGTCTTTTCTTTAAATGAATCTAAAGTTTCACTTGTTTTTTCTTTAACATTATCCATTTTTTCTGATATTTTTTTGCCCAGATCTTTGCTGTCTTTTTTAACTTCTTTATTAGTGCTATTAATTTTCTTACCAGTTTTTTCTGCTGGTCCTTCTTTTTCTTCTGCACAAGCCAAAAGAGATAATGAAATTAATAGAATGGTGATTAATGGTAATTTCTTAAACATTTTATTCTCGTTATTAAAAAACACGATGGTAACATTATTAAAAGAAATAAAACTGCTAGTCTGTAAAAATAAAAGATTAAACATACATATTGCTTGTTCTTTGGAGTGTAATTTGAAAAAATAGCTTTTTGGAAATCCTAAATAAAATAGTATCTTACTAATACTATATTTCGGTGGGCAATCCCAACCTATCACAAAAATGATGGGCATGGCTCATCTTACTCAGAGATCCTGATTCAACGAGAAATTATGCCAATAATCAAAGCCACAGATGTCAGTTGTCAACGGGGTCAATTTACCCTGTTTGAACCTGTGTCTTTTACATTAGCAGAAGGACAGTCTTTGTTAATCAGTGGAGCAAATGGCATTGGTAAAACCACATTGCTTGAATCGATTGCTGGTTTAAGGAGTATTCAATTAGGAAATATTGAATACAAAAGCATTGATTTATTGAAAAGCAAAGATCAGTGGTTTGATGATTCGTTTTTTATTGGTCATAAGACAGGCAATAAAAAAGAACTCAATTGTTTAGAGAATTTGCGTTCATTTCTACAGATACAAGGCATCGATGTTTCAGAAAAACAAGCAGAAGACGCATTGGATAAAGTAGGCTTGGCAGGTTATGAATACCAGTTTGCTGGAAGTTTATCAGCCGGTCAAAAAAAACGACTAGCACTGGCACGCTTAACCCTGATTAAACACACGGTATGGATATTGGATGAACCCTTTGTTAATTTAGATGTGGCCGGTTGTGATTGGTTGTTAAAATTGTTAAATCAACACATTGATAACAAAGGAATATTGATTATTACAGCGCATGACAACCCAAGTATTAGAAAAAAGATCACCCATGAGCTAGTTTTAGAGATGCAAAGATGAAGCCATTTCTGTCATTAGTCAAACGTGATTTAACCCTGGGTTTAAGAAAAAAATCCCAAATCTATCAGCCCTTGGTGTTTCAATTATTGGTTGTTACCATGTTTCCATTGGGTTTGGGCAGTGGCGCAAAAACATTGGCATTGATTGCTCCAGCTGTGATTTGGATTTTGGCATTGTTAGCGAGTTTATTGACTTTGGACCAGATATTCAAAAACGATTATGATGATGGCAGTGTTGAATCTTATGTATTAACATCTTATCCATTATCAATGGCTGTGATGGCAAAAGTATTGGCCCATTGGTTATTAACAGGGCTACCATTGGTATTATTCGCTCCAGTTTTGGGCGTATTACTGCATTTACCCAGTTCTTCATATGGCGTTTTGATGTTGTCATTATTAATTGGTACACCGATATTTAGTTTTATTGGCTCGATTGGTTCTGCCCTTACCATGAGTTTAAAACATGGAGGCTTATTATTGACCGTTTTGGTTATGCCATTATTGGCACCTGTGTTAATATTTGGTGCTGGTGCTGTGGTTGAAAGTGCATTGGGCAATTCAGCCAGCCAACATTTGTTATTATTAAGTGGCATGTTGGTTTTGAGCTTTACCTTGGTACCATTTGCCTCTGCGGCGGCTATAAAAATAAATTTAGAATAAAAAAATGTCGTAGGGGTAGACCTGTGTGTCTGCCTTCAATGATATAGTTATCTAATAAAAGGGCGAACACATAGGTTCACCACTACATGTAATTTAAGTAATTTTATGAAAAAACAAAGAACAAATGCAATCGTAACCTTGTACCATAAACTGGGTTCCCCTCCTTCATTCTATCGAATCAGTGGCTACTTTTTAAAATGGCTATTATTGATTTCAATCGCCTTAACATGTTGGGGATTATATGATGGATTGGTATTGGCACCTGCTGATTACCAACAGGGTGATAGTTTTCGAATTATTTATGTCCATGTTCCTGCCGCTTGGATGTCGATGTTTATCTATGCAGTGATGGGAATCGCTGCCATTATTGCCATCATCTGGCGCATGAAAGTGGCTGAAGCTGTCATGATTGCTTCAGCACCTATTGGTGCTTGGTTTACCTTTTTGGCATTGGTCACTGGCTCTTTGTGGGGCAAACCCATGTGGGGAACTTGGTGGGAATGGGATGCCCGCATGACATCTGAACTGATCTTGTTGTTTCTATACATAGGCATTATGGCAACCTATGGTGCATTTTCTGAGGACGCACGAAAAGCCGCTCGCATGGCAGCTTTAGTGGCTGTTGTGGGTTTAGTTAATCTACCGATTATTCATTTTTCTGTCAAATGGTGGTCTTCTATTCACCAAGGCACAACCGTTTCATTGACAGGAGAATCACACATAACTTGGGAAATGTTAAGACCATTGCTTTATATGGCTTTTGCCACTAAGTTTTATTATGGTTATTCCATGCTAAAACGGGCACGACTGTATTTATTAGAAACAGAGAGTCAAAAGAAATGGGCACATACTGTTATCACGGAGAATAAATAATGAATGAATTTTTAAATATGGGCGGTTATGCGGTTTATGTGTGGAGCAGTTTTGGTGTGTTTTTTGTGGCCATGTTCATTGATTTTTTTGGCCTGAGAAGCAAGGAAAAAATTATCAAAAGAAATATTAAATCCATGATTAAAAGAAAAACCAACTCCAAATAAAACTAATTTCAATAAATCTGTGTTGTTTTAAGCGTAATTAGCGTTTGTATTAGTAAACCAATTACTAAAATACGGATAATCTAAATGAAAGATATAATTTTATTAATCGCATTGATTAATGTGACTCCATTCGCTCAATCAACTACCATTAATGACATTACAGATACAAGGTTAAAAAATCAATTGCTGGAAACCAGTCAATTATACATGACCTCAAAAGCAGAAGAGTTTAATGGTGGTGCAATTGCTACAGTAGGTGGTAATGCAATTTGCGACTTTATTTATGGACCATCTACAATCCAAAATTTAGTTGATTCAGGAATTTATTCAGAAATTAGACTGGCTACCAATACTACCTATCATGAATCATTGTCTCTTAGTGGAGTGACTATCGCAATTCGCGGAGGATTTTCAAGCTGTACCAATGCAAACAACAATGTTCAAGATGTTGATTTATTAACTGAAATCAATGGGATACCAGCAAATAATGCTCCTGTGATTTTAATGGTTAATGACAATAATCCGAATAATTTCTTATTAGAAAATTTAGAAATCAAAAATGGCAATGGAACTGGATTTACTCCTGGTGGTGGTTTATTGATTGTTGCAGATGTGAATGTGACATTAAGGCGGCTTAATATTAATAACAATAATTCTTCGGCTGGAGGAGGCATTTACATCATTGGGTCAAATCCAGATGTTATCGCAATTGATACTATAATTAGAAGCAACGATGCCAATTACGCAGGTGGTATCTATTGTTCTGGTCAAAACTCTAGTTTAACCATGTATGGAGCCAGTGCTGTTTCACAAAATGCAGCAAACGGCAATATAAATGTTACCGAAAAAGGCCGTGGGGGAGGACTTTATTTAACCGATGGTTGTAGCTTTCTTTCCTATGCGCAAAGAACCAGTGGTACCTTTAGTATAGGTGGGATTGTAGCTAATCAAGCAACCAATGGGGCTGGAATATATGCAGATGATGGTGCAATCGCCACATTATATGGCCATGAATATTGTTTCGATAATTTGGGAGGAGAAATCTGTTATGGTAGCAATGATGTGCCATTTAGTTTTGGCTTAAATGTCGCTGAGGAAGATGGCGGTGGTGCTTATATAACAGGCATTGATACACAATTGAATATTTATGCAGGTTTTATCTATTCCAATCGTGCTGAACATGGTTTAGTTTCGCAAAACACTCATGAAAATTTCGGTGGAACATTATTATACCGTGGTGGTGGTGCAATTTATGCCGGTGATGGGGCAACATTTTCAACAGGTAGACTATCTCGTGAGTGCTGGAATCCGGAAAAATGTAATTACTTTTTTGGAAATACTGCAAAATATTCAGCAGGAGGGGCTATTCTAAATTCTAGCGCAAACATAGAAATTTTTAGTAGTTTATTTGAGAACAATAGAGCGAAATATGGCACAGTTCTGCTCACTCAATTCTCAGATAGCAATACTCAAATAGAAAGTAGTATTTTTAACCACAATGGTAATAATGGCTTAGATGGTTTTTTAGATCGGCATGTTTTTTTTGTCAATGGAAATACTGAGTTGGACATTGTTTATTCAACCATAGCTGACAACAATGCAGAGGAATCAGTTTTTGCCGTTTATTCAAATATTATCAGTGGAACACGAATCTTATCTTCAATTATTGATGATGCCAGTACCGGTCCTATTATTGACACTGATGCTTCTAATACCAGTTTTTTTGACTGCGTCATAGTTCATGAAGATACAAGCTTAGGAACTGCAAATGCTGTTTCAATTGATGACCCTAAATTTAAAGACAGAGTCAATAGAGATTATCACCTTAAAGCGATATCCTCTCAAATATTAACTCCTTCCCCTGCTATTGATTATTGTGGTAAAAGAGCTGAAGTAAATCACAAAGATTTTGATTTTGAAAATCATGGTTTCGATGATTTAACTGTAATCAATAATTTGGGGTTCTACGACATTGGTGCTGATGAATCATTCGAAAACGATGTTATTTTTAGTGATGGATTTGAATAAAGACTTAATTGATCATTACTTTAGATTCTAATAATAAGTTGTTTAGTTTTGTTTTTGACTTGATGGTATCCTTATGATCTTCGCCTAATTTTTCAGTTTGCAGTTTAATTAATGATTGTAGTGACTCTATTGCTGGAACAATTCGCTCCGATTTAATTAAAGTATTTACATAATGTGATAAAACTAAAAAATAATAGGGGCTTTTAACACCCACTGATGACTCCATTGAAGCCAATATCTGTTGATACAATTCAATCGCTGCAGTGTATTTTTTTTGCCCTGTTAGACTCACAGCAATGTTATCGCTGGATAGTAATGTAAACAAATGGGTTTTGCCCAGTTTTTGTAGCATTTTAGAGTTATTGAGTAAGGCAATTTCTTCTGCTTCAACATAGCGATCGGTATTATTAAGTAATTCTGCTAAATTATATTCTAACTTTAGTACTTCGATGTGGTCTTCACCTAATTGCTGGTAGGCATCAGATAAAGTTTCGCGCATAAGTTTTTCACCACCAGTAATATCACCCAATGAAACTTTGGTATTGGCCAAATTGTTACCAATTATTATAGTTGACATACTTTTGGGGCCTTGAACTTTCTTGGAAATTTCTAATGATCGAATTTGGAGTTTCATGGCTTCGTCGAGTTGGCCATTTTCTTGTAAAACTGCCCCTAGGTTAACTAGCATACTTAAGTAACCATTATTATCTCTACCATAATGTTTTTCTGCTTCAACCAGTGCCTGTCTATATAACGCCACAGCCTCTTCATTTCTTCCTTGATGAGAAAGACTTGAGGCAATTAATGCATTGAGGTTATTTTTATTGTCTTCAGAATTTGTTGAATACTTGTTTAACCACTCTAAAGATTGCCTGGCTGTCTTCTCTGCTTCTTTGAATTTAGATTGCAACATATAGTTCGAGGCTAACACATACAGTGACAAAAACCCATTGTCACCATTCAAGTCATTTTCTATCGATATATTTTGAGAGATTGTTAGGAGTTGTTTTTCAGCATCTAAAAGTTGACCTTCATTCGAAAGAATTTGAGCCAGTCTTATTTTGGCTAACTGTATGAGTTGAAAATTTGTTTCACTGTCTTTTTGTGCTAAATTGATTATTTCAACATACATTTTTTTGCTTTCAGTATAAATTCTTAACTTTTGATTTGCGAATGCAATCAAGTACAGGGTATCTAATAATTCTGAATCATCTTCAGCAAACAGTTCTTTTTTAACCTCAAGCGCTTGATTTAATTGCAATATTGCATCTTCAGGCAATTGTAAGTTTATATAAGAATTTCCTAAAAGATTATGAATAGTAGCTCTGGCATAAGGTTGATCAGCAAACTTCAATTCTACATTCTTTGCAGCATCATCCAATAAATCTGCTACCTTGACGTCTCTGCCTCTTCCAAGCTTGGCAGTAGAATTAATCATTTTCATCATAAAATCACTGACAGTATCTGCTTTTTGCTTTTCTTGCTTCACTCGAAAATAGGCAGTTGTTAAGATAGCTATTCCAAATATTAATAGTAAAAATATAAGTGATAAATAAATTCTCTTCTTACGTCTTTTGGGAGCATCAAATATCCAGTCAATTTTATTTTTAACCGCATCTGCATTCGGTCTTTCAACTACTGAAAACGACATCATTTGTTGTATGAGCCTGACAAAAGGTTTGGGTAAATCCGGTCTAAGCTTATGTAAATTTAAATAGGCATTATTATTGTGTGCATATTGTATATCAGAAACACTTGTAATATTTTTAGTTTCAACAGGGTATTTTCCAGTTGCTAATTTAAAGACCAAAACACCAAAAGCATAAATATCAGAAGCTGGACTTATGTGTTCATCATTAAAGAGTTCTGGTGACATCATCATTGGTGTGGCAACAACATAACCAGATTGTGGATTATCTTCACTATTTTCTGTTCCTGCTCCAAAATCCATCAAGATTAACTTCCCTTGATTATCTTGCATTACATTTGAGGGTTTAATATCGCCATGAACTAAGTCCGCTCCATGCACTGCTTTTAAAGCATCCGCAAGAGAAAAAACCAAATGAACAAGGTCTTTGTATGAATAGCTTTTGGGCTCATTATTATCTTCAGATAAATTGATGCCTTCAATCAAATCTGACCACATTCCAACCCGTAAGTTGTGGATATTTGCCCCATGAACAGCCAAAACATGTTCGTTTCTAACTTTTGCCAATCGCTTGGCTTCTTGCATAAATGCCCTTGATTGAAAACCAGATGATTTTCCTTTTTTTAATAATTTTAATGCAACATTTCTATCCAATACTGGATCATAAGCTCTATAAACCTCGCCGTAACTGCCCTCTCCTATTTTTTCTAAAACTTGTAGGTGACCCCATTCAAATAGAACCTGTTTCAGATTGGGCAAATCTTCACCTTTCTCATTAATCAATGAACCAAAAGCTTGAGTAATCTTGTCGATGGCTTCAAACTGGTTGAGCAATCCTGATTTTTCAGGGTTGCTTTCTTTTGAGAGATTCCAATCAATACTTTTGCCTTCGATTAGTCCAGAAACTATCTCATCTATCTCATCTATATTGCCTTTATCCTTGTTCATTCATATTCTCGGCTAATTTGTGAAGTGCCCTTGTAACAATCATGCGTGCAGCATTGGCAGAGTTACAGTTCATTGCCACTGCAATTTCGGGGAATGTATAACCAAACTCTACTCTTAATATGATAGCTTCTCTTGGTTGTTCAGAAAGATTAGACAATGCTACCTCATATTTTTCAATTATTTCTAGACCAACAGCTTTTTCTAGTAATGTTGAATCTTCATCAATCAATTCAACATCATCAATAGAACTGGTTTTATTGGACTTATTGCCATATCGCCTTATTTCAGAACGAATACTGTTTAATAGAATTTTTCTTAAATAGGCGAGAAAAGCCCCTTCACCCATTGGGTTAAAGGTTTCAAGTTTATCTAGTGCTTTTAATATTGAAATCTGTACCAGATCATCTGTTTCTGACAAGTCTCTGGCATAAAGAGGTAAGCGGCCATGCGCCCATTTGGTTAAAACCGGAACATAGATAGAACACAGTGTTTCACGTGCTGCAGAATCTCCATTTTTGGCTTTTGATAATAGAAATGCGGTAGATTCTAGATTTGTTGACATATGCTAGAATACTACCACATTTTAAAATTAAATGTAGATTCTAATTTAAAACTTCTAAACCACCAAAGTATGGTCTCAACACTTGAGGAATGGTAATGCTGCCATCTTCATTTTGGTAATTTTCCATTACGGCAATCAAGCATCTTCCTACGGCAAGTCCGGAACCATTAAGCGTATGGGCCAATTGCGGTTTCTTTTCACCTTCTTCACGGAAGCGTGTTTTCATGCGGCGTGCTTGAAAATCGGTACAATTACTACAAGATGAAATTTCGCGGTATTGGTTTTCACCCGGTAACCACACTTCAATGTCATAAGTCTTGGCTGCACCAAAACCCATATCACCCGTACACAGTACAATGGTTCTATAGGGAATTTCTAATGCTTTTAAAATGCCTTCGGCACAAGCTGTCATGTCTTCAAGGGCTTGAGCAGATTCACTGGGATGAACAATTTGTACCATTTCAACTTTTTCAAATTGATGTTGACGAATCATGCCACGCGTGTCCTTTCCATAACTGCCAGCTTCTTTTCTAAAACAAGGCGTATGCGCTGTCATTTTGATCGGCATATCTTCTGTTTTTAGAATAGTATCAGCATACAAGTTGGTTAATGGTACTTCAGCTGTAGGAATTAAATACTTTTCATCGGTTGTGATAAAGGCATCATCGGCAAATTTTGGTAATTGTCCACTGCCAGTCATCGCTGTATCATTGACCAAAAAAGGCACGTAATATTCAACATAACCGTTTTGCTCAGTATGCGTATTGAGCATAAATTGTGCTAATACACGTTGTAACTTAGCTACAGTACTACTCAATACAGTAAAGCGTGAACCAGATAATTTGGCAGCATTTTCAGCATTAAGCCAGTTGTTTTTTACTCCCAAATCTACATGGTCTTTGGCTTTGAAGTCAAAAGCTCTGGGTTCGCCCCATTTTCTGATTTCTACATTGTCATCTTCATCCTTGCCAACTGGTACGCCATCTAAAGCTAAATTTGGTGTATACAGGGTGATTTGTGCGACTTGTTGTTGGATCAATTCAAATTGTTTCTTTGCTTCATCCAATTCTTCCCCAATGCTTTTTACTTGATCAAAAAAGGGTTGTGCATCTTCACCCTTGGCTTTGGCTTGACCAATGGATTTGGACACCACAGTGCGTTTATTTTGCAACTGTTCTTGTAACATTTGAAAATGTTTGCGGTTTTTTTCAAGTGCGTTCCAGGCTTCCACATCTAATTGATAACCACGTTCGGCTAAAGCTTTTGCGGTCTTCTCGATGTCATTTCTAAGTAATTGAGGATCTAACATTATTAAATTCGTATTTGGTTAAAATTAAGCGGCTATTGTAACTTTTTGTTATGAATATGTTGAGTGTTAGCCATTAAATAAGTTTAAAATTTAGATTTAGTTCTATTCACTATTGCAACCAAGGAGAGCATGACTGGCACTTCAACCAATACGCCAACCACTGTTGCTAGAGCTGCACCTGAATGTAAACCAAATAAACTGATCGCAACAGCTACAGCCAATTCAAAGAAATTTGAGGTGCCGATTAAGCAGCTGGGAGCTGCGACATTGTGTGGTATTTTCCATTTCCAAGCCAGAAAATAGGCCAATACAAATATGCCATACGTCTGAATTAATAAGGGAATCGCGATCAATAAGATATGTAACGGTTTATCAATAATTGATTGGGCTTGCAATCCAAACAAAATAACAATTGTTGCCAACAATCCTGTGATTGATATGGGTGCAATTTTATTTAAAAAACCAGTTAATTTATCTTCACCAGATTTTAGCAAAAGCTTTCTACTGATAAACCCTGCAACTAATGGAATGACAACATACAATACTACAGAGATTAATAGTGTATCCCAAGGCACAGAAATATCAGTCACTCCTAACAAAAATCCAGCAATTGGGGCAAAGGCAACCACCATAATTAGGTCATTGACTGATACCTGAACCAAAGTGTAGTTAGGATCACCTTTGGTTAATTGACTCCAGACAAACACCATGGCTGTACAAGGCGCAACCCCAAGTAATATGACACCAGCCAAATATTCGTTGGCTGTTTGTGGATCTAGCCATTGTGCAAATAGATATTTGAAAAATAAGGCCCCAATTAAAGCCATTGAAAATGGTTTTATCAACCAATTAATAACCAGTGTCAATATCAAGCCTTTGGGGTTTTTGGCCACATCTTTAATGGATGAAAAATCAACTTTAACCATCATTGGGTAGATCATCAACCAAATTAATACAGCCACTACTATATTGACATGGGCATATTCAAAATTGGCAATGGTTGAAAATACTTGAGGAAAAAAATGCCCTAGTAATACGCCTGAAACAATACACAATCCAACCCAGACACTTAGATAACGTTCAAATAAATTCATAATGGTAATTTTCCTATCTGATTTAAGCCATATGACTCAATCTCTGATAACTCTAATAATTTTTCAATGCGGTTTTTTAATTGTTTGTATGCAAGCTCGAACGCTGCTTCTCTATTTTCACCAAATACTTTATCCGGATCAGGAATACCCCAATGGGCTTTAATTGATTGACCTAAATAAACTGGGCATGATTCATTGGCAGCATTATCACAGACAGTAATAACAATATCAAAATTTGTGCCCTCAAAATCGTTCCATGATTGGCTCTTTAATTTAGAATATTCTAATTGATTTTTATCCAACATTTTAATCGCATCAGCATTGACTTGACCTGTTGGAAAACTTCCAGCACTATAAGCAAGGTATCTACCGCTCATGTTGTTTAACAAAACTTCGGCCATAATTGATCGACATGAATTTCCAGTACAGAGGAACAATACTTTCATCTTATTTTTCTACATTAACAGACAAGCGTATATTATTATTTGATTAGGATTAATTCAAGTTTTAATGTGAATGATATTTAAGTATGGTCAATTAATTCAGTAATATTCTGAAATAGAAATCATGTATTCATATGAGATTGTTATCATCTGTCTCTTATACACATCTCCGAGCCCACGAGACAGGCAGAAATCTCG
>CAJXVJ010000062.1 GCA_913061105.1 uncultured Alcanivoracaceae bacterium
CGGCAGCGTCAGATGTGTATAAGAGACAGATTTGTAAGTGCCATAATAGATTATTTTGCTCATTAGTTTTAGCATGATAAAAACCATTCCTATCATATTTTATTTAATCTACCAGTGTTGAATTTTATGGACATCATCCATGAAGGCTTTAACTGTTAATACACATATAGTATGATATTAAGCACAATTTAAATAAAATTACGGAGATAAAATGAAATCTATTATCAAAATTGCAATGATTACTTCTTGCTTATTTCTATCTACAATTTCAATCGCAGCAACTCCTACAGAGGTTTTTGGGGGGTGTCTTGTTGATAACTTGAATGGTAAAGAGAGGAAGAAACTTGCGAAATGGATATTCTTTGCAATAGCCGCACATCCTGAAATACAATCGTTTTCTAATGTTTCAGCTGATGACAGAATAGAAAATGACAAATATATTGGTAATTTGGTATCCAGACTTTTGGCTGATAATTGCCCAAATGAAATGATGGCTGCTTATAAAGTAAACCCACTGGCCATAGAAAAAGCATTCGAACTGGTTGGCCAAGTAGCAATGCAGGAATTAATGACTGATCAAGCGGTGACATCTAGTATATCAAGTTATATTAATTATACCAATCAAGAGAAAATCAATAATATTTTATCTGTAGAATAGGCAGTATTAAATAATACAATATAGATTAAATGATGAAAATTGAGCTCACAACTTCACCCATTAAAAGTGACCTGGAGGCCATAAGTAAAGGCATTAAATCTTTTAATCAACAACATATACCTGATGATGTTGTTTTTGAGCCTGACACTAAATTTGCAGCTTTCGCTAAAGATGAAAACGGAAATGTATTTGGTGGTGTCAGAGCAACAGCTTACTGGAATTACTGTTTATTAGAGTTGTTATGGTTATCTTCAGAAGCCAGAGGCAAAAGATTAGGGACTCGATTAATGGATGCTGCAGAAAATTTTGCTAAAAAACAAGGTTTTGAATACATGCGTACTGAAACAGTCAGCTTTCAAGCAAAGCCATTTTATGTAAAGCGTGGTTACAAGGTTTATGGTGAATTACCCGATTTCCCTAAAGGCCATACCACATATTGCTTAATCAAAAAGTTATAGCAGGTAGCCCAAATAATTGGGGATTAGAATAAATGGATTGCTGCTCTTGCTTATACACGGGTTCCCTGAGAAAATAATTTATGATCTTTGATTTCAAATTCCATAAAAAAGGGCGATAGGTTAATATCGCCCTTTTGCTTTTTAAAGGTTGTATTGAGTTATCTGAGGTTTAAAAACCGGGTTCCTTGTGTAAATACAATGTCTACTGGAATCCCTGATAATCTGTCTAAAGCGGTTTTTAATTCTGGCGAAATATTGCCAGATTCATTGACCCAGATTTCAACACCTTCATAATCTCCATTGCCTTGCAGTGTTAATACTTTATTTGATAGAGATTTAATCGCTGCTGACATTTGTTTTGGGTTGACGGAATAAAAGCCTGTGGTCTCATTGAAATTAAAGGCATTGTTTTCTGCGAAATAATTAAAACGTAACATGTTTGCTACGCCATGGGCTGAACTAGATCCAAATCTCACTGAACGGAATATTCCGGCCATAAAGGTCACATAATTGTCCATGATTTCACCTTCCGTGATCTCTCCCATTTCAAAAAGTTTTTCAACCATATATAGGCCCAGAATATCGGCTTTGCCTTCTTCTTGAGCGGAAGCAAACTGTTTGAGTGATTCACGCACTGTGCCTTTGTCATTAATGGTGTTTTTTATGCCCAGTCCATGTGCCACTTCATGAAACATGGTGTTACTAAAAAAAGCATTGAAAGTAATGTGTTTTCTTTGAGCTGGTTCAACCAATACATCACCAATAGGCAATAAAATCTTGTCAAATTTGGCTTGCATGGCATTCTTTAGCTGTAATCTTCGGCTGCCTTTTTCTAATTGAACAGTTTCATCGTTCGGTAAGTTGATGGCAATTGTTTTACTACCAGCATTTGAATGGCCAGCATAATAGAGCACATCATAGGCGTTTAAATCAGAATCTGTGCCGGGTGTTTCAGACTTGTACTTTTCATCAACAGGAAGATCTCTCTGTAATTGTGGTAATAATTTAGCAAATTTTGATAATTTTTCACTCCAAGATTTATCCTTAATTAAGACATAAGCTTCAAATGCAGTTTTTTGGCCAAACAATTGGTCTTCATAATTTTCAATAGGACCAACCACAAAATCTATGTCGTTATCTTTCATGTCCATCCAAGCCATGTCACTGGCTTTGTATTCATCACTGGTGAATGCTTTTGCGCGCAAAGTTAAATACTTATTAAACCCCTTGTCATCTGCCAATGCAGCTGCTTTTAACATGAGTTCAGAAGCTTTTTTCAATTGTTCTGAATATTTTTCATGGTAAAAAACCGATGATAAAAACCCATCTGAATTCCTTTCGAGTATTGTATAAAGACTGCCTTTATTTTCATCTTCAAAAGCTTCGTATTCAACTTTGGTCATGTCACTGGGGTAAAAATTAGCTCCCAATGGTTTATCACTCACTTCTTTCATGAATTTATTATCACCATTTAATCTATCCCAAGGGCCATAGTTAATATCAACCATTTTTTTCAAATTAGTTTCATTTAAAGAATTGAGCAACTCTTCCTTTGATCCATAAGATTGAAGCCAGAATAATTCATCCATTATCTCGGAGATCTCAATCAATATCGGGATCATGCTTTTTTGATTTGCACTTAAATGGGTTAAATCACTGTTCAATGTGAATTTTGCATAAACATCTGAAACATTAGGTACATGGATTTTGTCTGGATCAAAAGTGACCACTTCTGGTATTCTTTTATGTTCCATTTCCATTGTAGGAGTTTTGTCTTTTGTTGTGGTATTTGTTTTTTCATCAGTGCTATCATTGGTGCCGCAACTAGATAGAACTAATGCACTTAAGGACAAGAGTGTTATTTTCATTTTCATAATTTTCACGCGATATTGTACAAGTGATATTTTACCATAAATCATTTAAAAGTGTAGTGTTGCTGTTGTTTATGAATAGTTAGATTTGAATATTTAGATCTAATAATGGGGCGGTTTTTCATCCTGAGCAGCTCCATCGTGTTGCCATTGTTGGCTTTCTTCTCGAACTTTTTTATCCAGTTGAAGTAATTGTCTTTGCAGTTTGTCAATGGCTTTTTGTTGTTGAATGATAACATCATTCAGTTGATCAATGGTCTCTTCTTGAAAGGCCATTTTTGTTTGAATGTCTATAATAAGGTCTTGAATATCTTGCATATTATTTACTGTACGAAGTGGCTTTAAAATTTGCCATGACTTCTTGGTTAAGGGTTAATTGTAATGTATCTAATGAGTGTTTGGTGATTTTTGCGATTAATTGTTGTTTATCATGTGTTATTAATTTTAATATTGAAAGTCCTTTAGCGCTATGAATATTTGTAATTGTAACTGGGATTTGATGAATAATACTGCTATCGGATTGCCGCTTTAAACTGATGCTAATATCATCGGCATAGATAACGTGTTGTTTTTC
Source organism: uncultured Alcanivoracaceae bacterium (assembly GCA_913061105.1). Lineage (GTDB taxonomy): Bacteria > Pseudomonadota > Gammaproteobacteria > Xanthomonadales > Marinicellaceae > NORP309. The sequence continues at coordinate 3,562 of CAJXVJ010000062.1, forward strand.
ATCTAGTATTACTTTACTGGCAATGGGCAAATGGCATTGATTACTGGCCATCGCTGCTTCCATAGAGTCTTGGTATAGTATGGAACCATTATCAATGTATAAAAGTTCATTGGCATAATGATAGAGTTCATTAATATCATGAGTCACGAGAAAAATGAGGTTATTGTTTCTGTATTGCTGCAAAATGTTCAATGCTGTTTTTCTCATCTCAATATCCAATGCTGAAAAAGGCTCATCTAATAACATTAATTGCGTGGCACGACTACAGATTAGGGCACGTATAAATGCAATCCGTTGTTTCTCTCCACCAGATAATTGGCTTGGGTATTTATTGAGTAATCCAGAGCAGTTTAATCCATGTATTAAATCCGTGGTATCTTTTTTTGATTCAACACTGTGGGTTTCTGCAAAGTCTAAATTTTCTTGTACAGTCCAATGAGGAAACAAAATAGGATTTTGGCTCATATAACTGCATTTTTGAACCTTTAGTGTTATTTTATGTACAGAATCTAATAATGTGTTGTTATCAGTTTTAATAGAGCCTTTTATTTGGTCTCCGAAACCAGCAATGGCCCTTAATAAACTGGTTTTACCACTGCCAGAAATACCATAAACTCCAATAATGCCAGAATCACTTACTGAAAATTGATAATGATAGTTTGGTTTATCCGATTGAATATTAACGATCATGAGATAAGCTGCTTATTATTATTGTTGAAGTTCATCCATAAGATTACGGCAAAGGAAATGGCTACTAAAATCAGTGACAGTTGATTGGCTTGTTGTAATTCGAGATTTTCAACATGGTTGAAGATCTCAATGGAAACCACACGAGTCTGATCAGGAATATTGCCACCTACCATTAATACCACGCCAAACTCACCCAAAGTATGCACAAAGCCCAAAATACTTGCTGAAATGATGCCTTTCTTTGATAAGGGCATGATAATTTTCCAAAATATTGTTCTTTTACTGGCTCCCATCGATAGTGCTGTATTAACAGTTTCCTTGCCAATATTATTAAATGTTGCTACCATTGGTTGCACCACAAAAGGCAATGAATACACCACTGATGCCACTACTAGTCCACTAAAACTAAAGATAAGTTGTTGTGATGTGAGCTTAATAAAAAGTGATCCAAGCCAAGACTCATTTCGCATGATACTTAATAAATAAAAACCCAAAACTGTGGGAGGCAGAACTAAAGGTAAAACCACCAGTGAACTCACATAAGGCACTGATTTACTGCGAGAAAATGCCAGCCATTTTGCCAGTGGGATACCAATAATTAACAGAATGAGCACAGTTATTGTTGCTAATTTAAAGCTGAGTAAAAGTGCTGTGAAATCTGTTGTTAACATGGGTGAAATTTTTGTAAGGAATTAATCTTAAGAAAATTTAATTATAATGGCAATACCGAACTAATACAATGGTCAGAATGTTGATCTAAGAGTTGGGCAAAAAAAAAGCAGAACTTTGGTTCTGCTTTTAATATGTTCTGATTAGTAATGTATTATAAACTCATAAAACCACGAAGTAATTCAGAACGGCTTGGATGTCTGAGTTTTCTTAGTGCTTTGGCTTCAATCTGACGAATACGTTCACGTGTTACATCAAATTGTTTGCCAACTTCTTCTAAAGTATGATCTGTATTCATATCAATACCAAAACGCATGCGCAATACTTTGGCTTCTCTAGGAGTTAATCCTTCTAATAAGTTAGTAACAGTATTGGTTAAACCATTGACTGTTGCTGAATCTAGAGGTGATAAGATATTGCCATCTTCGATAAAATCACCCAAGTGTGAATCTTCATCATCACCAATAGGTGTTTCCATTGAAATTGGTTCTTTGGCAATCTTAATCACTTTACGCACTTTTTCAACTGGCATTTCTAAAATTTCAGACAACTCATCTGCTGTTGCATCACGGCCTTTTTCTTGTAATAACTGACGGGATACGCGGTTAAGTTTGTTTATCGTTTCTATCATGTGGACAGGAATACGAATGGTACGTGCCTGATCAGCAATTGAACGGGTAATGGCTTGGCGTATCCACCATGTGGCATAAGTTGAAAACTTATAACCACGGCGGTATTCAAATTTTTCAACAGCTTTCATTAAACCGATGTTACCTTCTTGTATCAAATCTAAGAATTGTAATCCACGGTTTGTATATTTCTTAGCGATAGAAATAACCAAGCGTAAATTGGCTTCGATCATTTCTTTTTTAGCGCGTCTTGATTTTGCTTCATTAACCGTAATGTTACGGTTGATTTCTTTAATTTCTGGGATGGTTAACTTGTATCGGGTTTCCAAAAATTTCATTTTTGTTTGTAATTTGACGATTTCATCTTTATAAACAGATAACAGAGTAGAGTATTTATCGTCTCTGGCAATAATTCCATCAATCCAATCAACATCGGCTTCTTTTCCGATAAATGAACGAATAAATTTACCTCTAGGCATATTACATTGCTCTGTACATATATTCATGATGCGTCTTTCAATGTAACGAATATTTTCTTGAGCAATTTTAACTTGCATATTGTATTTTGAGTTCAATCGAACTGAAAATTTAAATTCAACAAGAATTTCAGAAATTTGTAATAAGTATTTTTTTTGAATGTCTTGTGCCAACCCTTTGTCTTCAACTGACTTTAAGAATTTTTTATAAATCTTTCTGACAGCAATCAAACGTGATTTAACTTCCGCTGGATCCAAACCTTGATCTACTTCTTCCTCTTCTTCCTCTTCTTCATCTTCATCCACAATATCAGTAGGTTTTTTCACTTTAGGGATAACAGCTTCTTCATGAGGATTGTAAATATCTAAAACAACATCGTGTAATTTAAAACCTTCCTCATCCATGTCTTCTAATTCTTCAATCATGGTTTCAGCTGTTTTTGGGAATTTTGCAATGGCTTCAATGATGAAATGTGCACTACGTTCAATACGCTTAGCGATGGCAATTTCTTCTTTTCTTGAGAGCAGTTCCACAGAACCCATTTCACGCATGTACATGCGCACAGGATCAGTTGTCCTACCGATATTGGCATCTACGGCTGATAATACTGCCATGGCTTCTTCGGTAGCAGTGTCATCATCTTCTTTGGCTGCATCATCATTTAATAAGATTTCATCTTCGTCAGGAGCTTCATCATATACTTGAATGCCCATGTCATTAATCATTTGGATGATGTCTTCGACCATTTCAGTCTCAACAATATCTTCAGGCAAGTGGTCATTGATTTCTGCGTAAGTTAAATAGCCTTGCTCTTTACCTTTGAGAATCAACAATTTCATTTGTGATTGTGAGTTGAGTTGTACCTGCTGGGTTTCTTGCTGTTGTTCCATAAATATATTATTTCAGTTGTTGTGATAATAACTCAACCAATTCTAATTTTTCTGGTTGAGAAAGACCTTGTTCTGTTTGTTTAAGCCTAAGGCTGTTTATTTTATTCTTTTGTACTGATTTATCAAAGTGTTTTCTGATATCTTCGAGCTCAAGTAACATTTGTTCACGATTCAAGCTCAATGAAACTGTTGCCAGAGCACATAAATGTGAATAAGCGTCGTGTTCCCTAAAGTTTTCAATCAGCACAGCCGTGGTTATATGGGGATTAAGACGGCAAAAAGCAACAATTTCCGTCAATATTTTTATACCATTTTGTTTTATTTGGTTTAAATTCTGATTTTCTGAGAAAACGTGGACCAAATTTGGGGCATTAATTAAGATTGCAATGGCCTTTCTAATAGGTGTCCATTGGTCAATGCTTTGGATTTTATTGACTTTAACTTTCTCTTTAAAATCGACTTTGGTTTTTGTAAGAGAGCTAATTTCTTCCAACAATAATTTTCTAAATTGACCATTGGGCAATTCATTGATAAAAGATCGGCTGTTGTCGATGTATCTGGCTCTTCCATCTATGCTGGTTAAATCAATTTTGTGACTCAATCTTTTTAGCAAAAATTGCGACAATGACATGGCCGAGTTTATTTGTTCAATGAATGCACCTTGACCATGTTGTTTAACATAGGTATCGGGATCGTGTTTTTCGGGCAAAAACAAAAATTTGATATTTTTGTCATCCCGGTAAACTGGTAGTGATGTCTTTAATGCTTTCCACGCGGCTTCTCTGCCAGCTTTATCACCATCAAAAGAGAAAATAATTTCATCATAACTACGTAACAGTGTGACTATGTGGTCTTGACTGGTAGCAGTGCCCAGTGTCGCTACACTGTTTTTTATTCCAGCATTGTGAAGAGCGATAACATCCATATATCCTTCAACAACAATAATTGATTTTTCATTGCTGTGTTTGCGTGCAATATTCAATCCATAAAGTTCTTTACCCTTGTGAAATAGGGGTGTTTCTGGAGAGTTTAAATATTTGGGTTTCTGATCATCACTGATGGCTCGTCCACCAAAGGCAATCACACGCCCCCGTTTGTCTTGAATGGGAAACATAACACGGGCACGAAATTTATCATAAACTTTGCCATTATCATTGTGAACAATAAGGCCAGCTTTCAATAAATCATCTTGTGCTGTGTGTTGTAACCGTTTCATCAATCCATCCCAGGAATCTGGTGCAAAGCCTACTTGAAAAGTTTGACATGTTTGTGCTGAAATGCCACGATTTTGCATATAATTTCTGGCAAAATCAGATTGTGTATAAGCATTAACAAAATAACGGTTTGCTTGTTCTACAATTTCAAAAAGCCCTTTGCTGTGGTTTTGGAATTTTCCATGATTTGGGACTTCTAAACCTGCTGATTGAGCCAATGTTTCAACACAGTCTACAAAATCCATGCCTTCAAATTCCATTAAAAAACCTATGGCAGAACCATGTTTTCCACAGCCGAAACAATGGTAAAATTGTTTACTGTGACTGACTGTAAATGAGGGTGTGTTTTCTGTGTGAAATGGACAAAGCGCTTGGTAGTCCTTACCTGCTTTTTTTAGGTTAACTCTGGGAGATATAACATCAACAATATCAATGCGGTCAATTAACTGATCAATAAATTCTGAAGGAATGCCTGCCATTAACTTGTAAAAGGTATAAAGAGAATGATTTTATCACACATCCTTGTGTAACATAATATTGTATTTATGATTGTAGCAGGGCTTTTATTTTTTGGCTTACAGAACCCATATCAGCTTTACCAGCTAGGTCTGATCGAAGTAGCCCCATAACCTTGCCCATGTCTTGCATGCCGTTGGCACCGACTTTAGCAATGGCTTGTTTTATCAATTCTTCAATTTCAGAATCTGATAATTGCTCTGGAAGGTATTTTTCAATAATTCCAATTTCATAAATTTCTTGGTCAGCTAAGTCATGTCTTTCAGCAGCTTGATACTGTTGTGTCGAATCTTTTCTTTGCTTAACCATTTTAGTGACGATAGTTATCACATCGGTATCTGATAATTCTCTGCGTTCATCTACTTCAATTTGTTTGATGGCTGCAGTCAAGAGTCTTATTGTACCAACTCTTTTCTTATCTTTTGCCCGCATGGCAATTTTCATATCATCTAAAATACTTGATTTTAAAGACATAATAATTACTCGCCTTTAGTACATGCGTCTACGCATTCTTTGTCTGCTTGCTTGACGTTGAGTACGTTTTACAGCAGCGGCGCGTTTTCTTTTACGTTCTTGAGTTGGTTTCTCGTAAAATTGTCTTTTACGTGATTCTGCTAAAGTTCCAGCTCTTTCACAAGAGCGCTTAAAACGTCTAAGAGCTATATCAAACGGCTCGTTATCCCTTACTTTTACGCTAGGCATTATTAACTATCTCCAATTTTGTGGATTTTAAAAAGGCGAGTATTTTAACTTCTCTATTTAAAATGACAAAGAAAAGAATGTGTATTTACCATTAAATAACGTTAAAATATCTTTTTTTCACAATATTTGCTCTCTATGTCCTTAGAAAACCGTTATTTAGCTGTCAAACAGAGAATTTCTTCCTGCTTGATTGACCATAAAATATCACGACAAATTGATTTATTGGCTGTGAGTAAAAAGCATCCTATCGACAAAATTCAATATCTGTATCAACTCGGTCACAGAAAATTTGGAGAAAGTTATGTTAACGAAGCCATAGAAAAAATTCAAAGTATTAATTGTGATGACATTGAATGGCACTTCATTGGACCACTACAATCAAACAAATGTAAGTATATTGCTCAATATTTTTCGTGGGTACAATCAGTTGATTCATTAAAATTATTGACCAGGCTTAACAATTTACGTGAACCACATAACGATAAATTAAATGTACTTTTACAATTAAAAGTCGGTGGAGAAGACTCTAAAAGAGGTTTATCAGCTGACTCACTAATAGAGCTTGCTAGCCAATATGAAAAATTTAACAACCTGACAATCAGAGGGATAATGTGTATTCCAGCACCAACAAATGACACCAATAAACAAATATTACAATTTAAAACTTGTTATCAGGTGTATTCACAATTGCAGAAAATTATCGCAGTGGACACATTATCAATGGGCATGTCAGCAGATTTAGAGGCCGCAATCATATCAGGTACTACAATGGTTCGCATTGGTACCGATATATTTGGTACCAGAGTTAATTAAATACTAGAGTGTTTAGTAGGTTTCATGGATAATAAATTTTCTCAAAGGTTCTTAATCAACACCTATGCTGTTTAATTCAATTACATTTTTGCTGTTTTTTATTGTCATTTTGGCAGTGCATTATTCAGGCATATCTTGGAAGTTGAAAAAATCCAACCTGTTGCTCGGCAGTTATATATTCTATGCAGCTTGGAACCCTCCCTTTGTTTTGTTGTTGTTTTTATCAACTTTTGTTGATTGGAATATCGCTACGAAAATTCACAATGCCAAAACCCAAATTCAAGGTAAACATTGGTTATGGTTAAGTCTCATATTTAACTTGGGATTGTTGTCATTATTTAAGTACAGTGGTTTTTTGCTTGAAAATTTTCAAAGTTTAACACGCCTATTGGGGTGGGAGTTTCAATCATTTGACCCTGGCTTTATTTTGCCAATGGGTATTTCGTTTTATACTTTTCAAACCTTGTCTTATACATTAGATATTTATTATAAAAAACTAAAGCCGCATAACAGTTTTTTAGATTATGCCTTATTCGTTAGTTTCTTTCCTCAATTGGTGGCTGGACCGATTGTTCGTGCAAAAGATTTTTTACCACAATTAAAACATCAAGACCGTATCAAGTTTAATCAATTTTCACTCGGTGTTAGTTTGTTTATCATAGGCATATTTTCCAAAACTGTGCTTGCCGATGCTTTCTTTGCTCCTTTGGTTAATGCTGTTTTCGTAGACAATGTTCAAGCAGATAAGCTGTCTTCTTGGTTGGCGGCTTTGTTCTTTTATGCGCAAATATTTTGTGATTTTGCAGGATACTCATTGTGTGCGATTGGCACAGCATTGAGCTTGGGGTTCATCTTGCCATTTAATTTTAAATCACCCTTCGCTGCCATTGGATTTTCGGATTTTTGGCAGAGATGGCACATATCATTGTCTACATGGTTACGCGATTACTTGTATATCCCACTTGGTGGCAACAGGTTTGGAACCTTTAATACTTTTAAAAACTTAATGATTACCATGTTGTTAGGTGGTTTGTGGCATGGTGCTGCATGGACATTTGTATTGTGGGGTTTAATTCATGGTTTTTATTTAATCCTAGAGCGCTGGCTTAAATCATTAACATTATCAAAACAAATAGGGCAGATTGCAGTCACAAAGATCGTGATGATGTTTGTTACATTTTTCTTGGTAATGCTGGCTTTTGTTATTTTTAGGGCAGAAAATTTAGACCAAGCACATTCAATATTCTCAGGCATGTTTATGACAGTACAAGGGCAGGAGTTAATTAAATGGAATTTGTGGACCCAAATTGTATCTGCATCGTTTTTGATAATGTTTGCATTACAATGGATTTATAAAAATACAAAAATAACAGATATATTACAGTCTCATTCAATAGTAGTAAGGTCTTTAATTTTGTCTTTTTGCCTTATATTAATATTTATTTCAGCAGGAAACTCAGATGCATTTATCTACTTCCAATTCTAATAGCAATGACCCAAAAGGATGGGCAATCACTTGGTTAGTGGTAATCATCTTGTGTGGTGGATTATTGGGTGGTTATGAATGGTTTTTGAAGGACAAAGGATTTGTGGCATCTATTGAAAGTAATGATGATTTGTGGTCATGGCACCGCAATAATGTGAATGGTCATCATCAAAATTTGGTAATCATTGGGGCATCGCGTAGCCAATTAGACATTAATATGCCTTATTTAAAGAAAAAATTGCCTAATTATGATGTAACACAGCTCAGTGTTAACGGTCATTATCCCATGGCAACATTTGCAGCACTGGCTAAAGATGAAGATTTCAAAGGTAATTTATTGGTGTCATTAAGTGCACAAGCATTGGAACCTATTTATTATGATATGCAATTAAAGCAAAATGATTACTATGCGAATAAGTCTGGTCTTTACAAGTCCTTTGATGCCTATATAAGTGCCCATGTTGATTCTTATCTAAGGTTGATGCATCCATTGTTAAGCCTGCAGCAAATTGTTGAGTATTATGATAAAAACAAAGATTTCAAGCCAGTTTTTTACACCACTGCACATGTTGATCAATCTGTTACTGCCGATTATTCTTTAACAGATACAAAAGTATTGTATAACCACTTTGTCAGTGAAAAGAAAAAAAATTATCAAGATGTTAAACCCTCAAGCCCTCAAGAGTGGCAACAAAACATTGATTTGCTAGTGGAGTACTCACAAGCGATTGAAAATAGAGGGGGTAACGTCATATTGATTAGGTTTCCAACTTTTAAAGGCCATTGGCAATTGGATGAAGAATATTATCCCAGAGGCAAATATTGGGACAAAATTGCAGCTAATCCCATTTTAAAAACCGTGCATTTTAATGATGTTAATGGCTTTGAACTATTTGAGTCACCTGATAGTTCTCACCTGGATCAGAAAGACTCAGAAAAATTCACCCAGATATTATTTGATTACTTGATTACAAAGAATTATTTAGATAATTCTAACAATTAATGTCTATAGTGAGTTTAATCCTTATTTCTTGCAATATTGTATGAGAAAGTGAGCCACATGTTTAAATTTACCATAAAAACCAAAGTACTTATCATTCTGTTATTGTTGACTGTTGTCATGATAGTGGGCATGGCTTTGAATATGCAAATTGGTTTCAATAAAGGTTTTTTTAATTACAGAAAAGCACTAGATAAACAGTTTAATGACAATGTGGTTAAAACATTAGAAAATTATTATCAAGAAAATGGAAATTGGGAGGATTTAAAAGACAATAAACGTTTGTGGCATGATTTAATAAACCAGAGTTCTGCTGAATTATTAAATGATGGTCAATTTAATCAACCAAATAATAGGCCTCCACCTAAAAATAGACCACCCCCAGATAACAGGCGCCCCCCTAAAAGGCAAAAGAACAAAGAGCCCAGAAGAGGTGACTTGAAAACTCATAGAGATAAAAAATTACAAAGGTTTAGGGCACAACAGCTGCCTCCGATAAATCTTTATGATGCTGATAAGAATCTAATAATCGGGTTAAAAAACAGAAACAATGAAAGAATAAAATTTCAACCAATTAAATTTGAATCGCAAAATGTTGGATATTTGGGATCTATAAAAGATAAAAATGTGCACTTCAAGCAAGATAAATTATTTGCTTCAAACATTCAAAACATGTTAATCAAAATTGGTTTGATTATGGTTGTTTTTGCCTTTCTTGTTACCTTTCCAATTGCAAAATACTTTACCCGATTAATTAATCAACTGTCTGTTGCCACTAAAAAAGTAGCGGCAGGAGATTTTTCAACAAGAATTAAAACTGACAGAAAAGATGAATTAGGTGACTTGGCAGTCAATTTTAATTTGTTGGCGCAAACACTAGAGTCCAACGCGCAATCACAAAAACACATCATAGCAGATATTGCTCATGAGTTAAGAACACCGATATCTGTCATTATTGGTGAAATTGAAGCCATTCAAGATGGTATTCATGAAGCCAATGATAACAGCATGAATTTATTACATTCTCAGATATCAACATTGAAAAACTTGGTCAATGACTTACACGATCTCAGTGAATCTGATTTAGGTTCAATGAAATACCAAATGTATAAAATCGACATTGTGCAGCTTTTAGATCAATGTTATCAAAACCATGTCCTCAGGTTTAGTGATAAAAACATGACACTGAAGATGAATACCACTGCAAATGAGTGTTTCATATTGGGCGACATTAATCGGTTGAATCAATTGTTTAATAATGTCTTAAGCAACTCATTACAATATACTGATGAAGGTGGAACAGCATTATTAGAATTGATTTGTAAAGATGATTCTATTGAGATAAAAATATCAGACAGTGCGCCAAATATTCGCGATGATCAATTAGAAAAAATATTTGACCGTTTGTACAGGGTAGAAAAATCAAGAAATAAAGATCTAGGTGGTTCCGGTTTAGGCTTATCTATCTGCAAAGAAATAGTGAAAGCGCACAATGGCACAATATCTGCCAAGCAATCACAATTAGGGGGGATTGAAATCTTGATACAATTCAATACAAATTACAATAACATTAAAAGTAGCGATGACAATGAATAAAGTATTAATAATCGAAGATGAAGAAAATTTGGCTCAAATTATGCAAGATTACTTGATTAAGGACAATATTTCATCAGAAATCGTTACTGATGGCAATGACGCAGTTAATGCAGTTAAGACATATGATGCAGACGTTATATTGCTGGATATTATGCTACCCAATAAAGATGGCATGAGTATCTGTAAAGAAATACGTCAGTTTTCACAAACACCAATCATCATGACAACTGCCAGAGTTGATGAAATCGATCGAATAATTGGATTAGAGATTGGTGCTGATGACTATGTCTGCAAGCCTTACAGCCCAAGAGAATTGGTTGCCAGAGTTAAAGTACAATTAAGAAAAAAACAAGTTAACTCAAACATTAATGGTGGTGGTATTAGTTTAAATGAAGATTTTTTAACGGCAAGTATTGATGATAAAACCATAGAATTAACCTTTGTTGAATTTAAATTACTGGATAAGTTAATGGATGGTAATGGCCGAATATTTAACCGCAATCAATTGATGGATTCAATTTATACAGATGGAAGAATTGTCAGTGACAGAACAATAGACAGTCACATTAAGAAAATAAGAAAGAAATTAATTAAACTTGATGCATCAAAAGAGTACATACATTCAATATATGGCTGCGGATATAAGTTTGATAGAATATAGAAAACAAGAATTTTGAAATAAATAATGACTGTCTCTTATACACATCTCCGAGCCCACGAGACAG
>CAJXVJ010000063.1 GCA_913061105.1 uncultured Alcanivoracaceae bacterium
CGAGATTTCTGCCTGTCTCGTGGGCTCGGAGATGTGTATAAGAGACAGTATTAAACCAGCTACTTTCCCCGAAATAACCAATAAAAATTAATAAGCGCTTAAACACCTTTTAATCATTACAAGTATACAGTGACTACATTAATTTGCAAGTGAATTATAAGATTGGTATATTTCAATTTTAATTAGTAAATCCAGCACTGATATTAAGAAGTAAATTTAAGTTCTTAGATATGAGATAAAGGTTTTTATTAAACAAGCTGATATAATTGGTAATATATTGTTTACTATTATGATCACATGAATACAGAACCAACCATAAATATACTCTCAATTTTATTGTTACTGGGTGGATTTAGTGGCATTGTTTATGCAATATTACTTGTTCAGTCAGAAAAAAACCGCCAAACAAATCGCTACTTTGCAGCATGGTTTATGTGGAGTTTTGCACATGTCATGTTTCTGATTGGGTTCAGAAACCGATTATCAGTTATGTTAAATTGGGCATGGTACTATTTTTCATTCAATCGCGGCGCCCGTTTGATAACGGGAAAGAAGCCAAAATAGTACTTTTACAAGTTAATTCTAAAAAATCCAATAACTTATTCATATATAGGTACCTTATCTGTATCATTTATCCCATCATAATTAATATGTAATGTTGATAAGCCATCCTATCTTTCCTTATGATTACAGCCATTATTGACAATTCAACAATTTAGTTGCATAATTCAACTAATATGTTAAAAAAAATTACAAACCCGTCCCCAAAAGCAATAAGTCACTTAGAAAGAGTACTGTCATTTCGATTGAAACAACGCTTGAAAATAATTGATTTAAATTTAACAGTCGAAGAATACAGAACACTATTTTACCTTTGGATTGATAATGGTCTCACTCAAAATGAACTCGCAGAAAAAGCGTTTAAAGAAAAAAGTTTGATTACAAAAACCATTAATTCATTAGAAAAAAAAGGTTTAATAAATCGCAAAAGAAAAAAAGATGATAAAAGAAATAAGCAAATATTTTTAACTGAGATTGCAAAACAGTTACAACAAAAAGCACAAAAATGTGCCAATCAAATCACAAATATAGCAGAGCATAATATATCCAGCCATGACTTAGAAGTGTTTTTCAAAGTCATAAATAAAATGGAAGAGAACTTAAAATGAACAATAGAAACCGTAGAAATCTTTTAAAAAATGTAACTAAATTAATCGCACTTGGATCGGTATTACCAGTAACCTCAATGGCAAGTAAAACTAAAACGAAGGGTGATGAAACAATGAAAAAAACATTGAAAGACAAATATTCAGATAGATGTAACCAATTAATAAACAATGCTAATTGTATTGATATGCTTAGTACTTTTGGAGATAACTTTAATAAAATTAATGGCCAATCGTTAAATACCATTTGGGAAAACATCCCTGCATCATTCTCATCACAAGATTATGAATTCATTAAAAGTTGTGGTGTCAATGTGTTTGGTTGGGGGAGTTTATTAACAAGTTATACGGATATGTTGAAATTTTTAGCCACTCAAAATGGAATCATTGCATCAAACCCTGATTATTTTGTGAGAATAGATACAAAAGCAAAACTAAAATCTATCTCGAAATTAAACAAAATTGGAATGTTAATTACAAATCAAGATTCTAAACACTTTAAGACTTTAGATGATATAGATCTATTCTATAGTTTAGGTCAACGTGTCTCTCAAATAACTTACAATGATAAAAACAATTTAGGCTTTGGAGCATTTGAAGACATAGATAGTGGATTAACAGAGTTTGGAAAACAGGTCATTAAAAGAATGAATAAAGTTGGCATGGGAGTAGATGTCTCACACTGTGGAGACAAAACCACAATTGATTCCATTAGAGCAAGTAATAAGCCTGTATTGATCACACATGGTGCTTGTCGTAGCTTAGCAAAAAATGTAGCCAGAGCTAAGACAGATGAGTCGATTAAATTGATGGCAAAAACGGGTGGAGTTATTGGCATTCCAATTCTTCGATTTATGGTAAGAGAAACTGAGCCTGTAAATATTGAAGATTTTGTTAACCACATTGATCACGTTGCTCAATTAGTCGGAATTGACCATGTTGGAATTGGCAGCGATCAGGGTCTCTATACAGAAGATTATTTACCAAGATCTGTTAGAAAACAAAGGCTTGAAAATGCGCCTAATAAATACCAAACCCATACCAATAAAGATTACTTGTTGACCATTGAAAGATTAAATCATCCTCATAGACTCTATGACATTACTGAATCCTTAATTGGGAGAGGATATAAAGATGAAGACATTAAAAAGGTATTAGGGAATAATTTTCAAAGAGCATTAATAGAAATTTTCAATCATTAATAAAACAAAGAGGCAGCACAATTATGAAACACATTATTTTAATTTTGATGTTTTTGTTATCTATCACGTCCGGATACTCCCTAGACAATGAAAATGTTGAACCAATCATTATTCTGAAAAATGCAACCATTCTAGATATGGTTTCTGATGTGGGTAGAAAAGGAACGGTAATTATTAATGGGCAGATCATTCAGAAAATAACTAGTGAGAATGATTTTGAAACACCATCAAATGCCATAACTTATGATTTAACAGGTAAATTTATAATCCCAGGTTTAATAGATAATCATGTTCATATTACTCATGGAAGCTTAAAACAGGCTCAAGATAATTTAGAAACAGCCCTTATGAATGGAGTAACAGGCGTGCGAGACATGGGCGGTGATGGCAGAATGCTAGCTTTATTAAAACGTAATATGCTTATAGGCGAAAATAACGGTCCTGATGTCTTCTTTTCAACCATTATTGCAGGCATAAAGTTTTTTGAAAACGATCCTAGACCAGGTCAAGTAGCTTTAGGTGCTGAAGCAGGCAATGTTTCTTGGCAATGGGCAATAGATAAAAATTCAGATTTTGACTCCATGGTTCTACAAGCCAAAGGCTTAGGGGCTACAGCTATCAAAATTTATACCGATGTGAATAAATCATTGATGAATAAAGTTTCACAAGCTGCAAAAAAACAGGGCTTAAAAGTTTGGGCCCATGCATCAATCGCCCCAACCAGACCTTTAGACGTTACCAATGCAGGAGTCGATGTTATGTCGCACGCAGGTGATTTCATTCAATACGAATTAGCTGATGATATAAAAGACAGATATGCATTCTCCTCTAAAGCTGAAGCAACTAAATATAAGGATCAAATAGGTAGCATAGAGTTTGATATTGGTAATAAAAAAGTGAAAACCCTTTTATCAGCCATGAAAAAAAATAACAGTTACTTAGATGCGACTTTGTGGGTTTATACCTATAGAGATGATGAATCAGCATTAATAAGGGCTCAGAAAGCAACTAGACTCGCCTATCAGCATGGAGTAAAAATTGTAGCAGGATCAGATCACATGATTAATGAAGAAAATAGTGATATTAACATTCATAATGAATTGGCATTATTAGTACAAGCTGGATTAACCAATATAGACGCTTTACGTGCTGCTACGACAAATAATGCTGAAGGAATTGGAGAAGAATCAAATATTGGAAGCATTGAAGAAGGAAAACTGGCTAACTTATTAGTAATAAGTTCAGACCCGTTATTAAATATAACCAACACGAGAAAAATTCAATATGTATTTAAAAGAGGAAAAGTCTATAAAGGCATTGATTCATCAAGATTTGCTAAAAAATATTAAAATAATCAATAAATTATCCTTTCATTATGCCTTCAAAACCATTTATTAATGGTTACTTGACTGGATAATCCTATCAAATAGTCAATTGATTCACTAAAATGCAAGGCTAGTTACTAAAGGCTGAACATGAAAAAAACATTTAAAATCACTCACGCAAAAATTAAACCCGCACGATTAATCGATTCGGTTAAACACGATGTGAAAAAATACTTAAAAAGAGAACGCAACAAGCAACTGCCAAAAGGTGTTGATTTCTGGGACTTTGATTGTAAATATGGTGTTACTGAAAAAGAAGCTGTTGAGATTCATTTATCTGACATTAATAAAAAAATCGACGAGGCAGAAGCCAGTAAATTAGAATCTTTTTATCTTGAAATTCTTGCTGCACCTGGTTACCGTAAGAAAAAAGAACAAGCTGAAGAATAATTTAATTTTTTACTTCAGGGACTTAAGAGAGCATAAATACACAGTACTCAATTTTCTGTTATAATTTTCATTTTGAAATAATAAACTATCAATATGAAAAAATCTGTTATCCTCATTATATCCCTATTATGTTCCTTTCAAACTAACGCACTACTCGATACAAAAAAAGTTGACTCAATACTCAATGATTTATTTGATAAAAACGGCCCAGGGGGAGTTGCATTAATCGTTAAAGACGGTAAGACCCTTTACCGTAAAGCCTTTGGCATGGCAAATCTTGAATACGATATCAAGATGACTCCTGACAATATTTTCCAAATTGGTTCTATTACCAAACAGTTTACCGCTGTTGCCATATTGCAATTAGTTGAACAAGGGAAGATTAACTTAGATGATGATATAACTAAGTTTATTAAAGACTATCCCACTCATGGTCATACCATTACGATAGAACACTTATTGACCCATACTTCGGGAATTAAAAGCTATACAAGTATAAATAATTGGATACCAGAAAAA
This sequence comes from uncultured Alcanivoracaceae bacterium, assembly GCA_913061105.1. Classification (GTDB taxonomy): domain Bacteria; phylum Pseudomonadota; class Gammaproteobacteria; order Xanthomonadales; family Marinicellaceae; genus NORP309. The sequence continues at coordinate 4,663 of CAJXVJ010000063.1, forward strand.
ATAAGAGTCGATTCCACTCCGGAACAAGTTATAGAGTACTTTAAAAATGAACCGATGGATTTTAAACCAGGTGAACAATATAGTTACAATAATTCGGGGTATTTTTTATTGGGATACATTATAGAAAAAATCACTGGAAAACCTTATGGTGAATATATTGAAGAATCTATATTTAAACCATTAAATATGCAAGACTCATCATATGGTTCTATAGAAAAAATCATTAAAAATAAAGCCGCAGGTTATGAAAAAAGAAAGGAAGGCTATATTAATGCTGCTTACTGGAGCATGAGCCAAGCTTATGCTGCTGGCGGTTTATTTACCACTGTAGAAGATTTATCAAAATGGTATACTGCTATGACCTCTGGACAAGTCATTTCAGAATCAAATTTTAAAAAGGCCACCACACCTTATACATTAAATAACGGTGATAAAACTGATTATGGCTATGGCTTGAGATTACATAATGTTCAAAGTAGCCCAATGATTGCTCATGGTGGTAACATGCCAGGATATTTTAGTTGGTCCACATACTTTTTGAATGAAAACATTTTTGTGGCAATTTTTACCAATTGTGACTGTGATTTGACTTATGATGTTAGTTATAAAATTGCTGCCATTGCTGTTGAAAAACCTTTTGAATGGGATGAGATCAAATTAGATGAAGATCTGTTATTATCTTATGATGGTGTGTATGCTTCTGAAAAACACGGTGAGAAAGTAATTTCCTACACAAATGGTCAGTTTAAATTCTATGATCCTGCATGGAGAAAACGTACCATGTTTCCATTTGCTAAAGATAAATTTTTCTTTGATGATGGAGATCTACAATTCAGTACACTCAATATTATAAGAGATAGCAACAATGAAATTTCATCCATTAAGTTACTAGGAGAAGACTTTACTAAAACATGGCAAAAAACGAATAAACCCTTTAAAAAATACCCAGCTATTGCTGTTGACCCTAAGACCTTTCAAGTCTATATAGGTAAATATGAACTGTTCCCTGGGTTCTTTCTAGAAATTTTAGCAGAAGACAATCAATTATTTGTGGTTGAAGCTGGAAAAAATAAAACCAAATTGACAGCATATGCTAATCACCAATTTAATTCAGAAGATCTTGATGCACAATTTACTTTTAATTTTGATGAAGGCAATAAAGTGACAAGTTTCACCTTGTTTCAGGGAAGAGAATTCGAAGCTAAGAAAGTCGAGAATTAAATATTTAGTACTTAATCATGACTATTGCCACAATTACTCTTTTTATTATTTTGTTATAATATTTTTTTATTTTAAAAAGAGTAGTTATGAAGAAATTATTAATCACATGTATCTCACTAATTGTATCCGTGCAAGTCAGTGCTAAATCATACTCAAAACAAATAGATGCCTTACTAACTTTCGAGAAAGATGGACCAGGTGGAGTTGCATTGGTTGTTAAGGATGGTAAAACCATTTATCGCAAGGCATTTGGCATGGCAAATCTTGAATTGGGTGTTAAAATGCAGCCTGATCATATTTTTCGTATTGGTTCAATCACTAAACAATTTACCGCATCGGCTATTTTAAAATTGGTTGAAGAAGGCAAAATTAAATTAGATGATGATATTTCTGTATACATTAAAGACTACCCTACTCATGGTCATAAAATCACCATTGAACATTTACTCAATCATACCTCTGGCATCAAAAGTTACACCGGAATGGAAAAATGGGATGGTGAAGAAAGAAAAAGAGATTTTACCCCAACAGAATTAGTTGACTATTTTAAAAACCAACCGATGGATTTCAACCCAGGTGAAAAATTTAGATACAACAATTCTGGCTATATCCTACTGGGTCACATAATAGAATTGGTTAGCGGTAAAACTTATGAAGAATACATTCAAGATAATTTCTTCACGCCATTGAATATGGAGCGTTCATCTTATGGATCAACATCGAGAATTATTAAAGGGCGTGCTTATGGATATGATAAAGCCGATGATAAATACAAGAACGCAGACTTTTTAAGCATGACTCAGCCCTATGCAGCTGGATCATTATTGTCAACAGTTGATGATGTTCATAAATGGTACAAGGCAGTGATGGCAGATAAAGTGATTACCCAAGAAAACAGAACAAAGGCTCACACAAGAAGTGTTTTAAACAATGGTGAGCAAACAGATTATGGATACGGCTGGTCAATCGGAAATATTCAAGGTACAAAAATGGTTCAGCATGGTGGTGGAATAAATGGTTTTCTAACCGCTTCATTGATATTGCCTGAAAAAGATGTATTTGTTGCGATATTTTCAAATTGTAATTGTAATTATCCTGGTGAAGTTGCCAATAAAGTCGCTGCCATTGTTATCGATAAGCCTTTTGGAGATTTAGAAACTATTAGCCTAGAAGAAGAGTTATTAAAATCTTATGAAGCTGTTTATGAAAAATCAGATGATGACCAAAGAACCATCACTTACTCAGATGGCAAACTTTATTCATTAAGAACCGGTGGAACCAAATATGAATTGTTTGCCCATGAGAAAGACAGGTTTCATTTTGAAGACAGCTTGTCAACCCTTAGTTTTAATCGAGATACCTCAGGCAAGATTGAATCTGCTACATTACACACAACTGGACAGGATCAAACTTGGAAACGAACAGAAAAAGCAATCCCATCATATTCTTCTGTTGATGTGGATTTAAAAACTCTGGAGTCTTATGTCGGAAAATATGAGCTGGCTCCAGAATTTCATATTAATATTTTTAACGAAGATGGTTCATTATATGCTCAAGCCACTGGCCAAAATAAATTGCAAATGGTAGCCATTGAACAAAATAAATTTGTATTAAAAGATACCGATATAAAAATCAGCATAAATCTTGATGAGAATGGTAAATCTACAAGTTTGACACTCCATCAGAATGGTGATCATGAAGCAAAGAAAGTAGATTAATTCACCTGAAAAATGTATATTAAACTATGCATGAAAAAATTAATCACTATTTGAGTGAACTAGAAAAAGAAAAGAATATAAAAATCCTCCTGGCTTGTGAAACCGGTTCGCGGGCTTGGGGTTTTCCATCTCCTGACAGCGATTATGATGTTCGTATCATTTATCAACACGAAAAAGATTGGTACCTCACCTTAAATGATAGAAAAGATTCCATCGACTGTATGTATGACAACAATGACATAGACATCACTGGGTGGGATTTACGTAAGTGTTTAAAACTGTTACTAAAATCAAATCCAGCCTTGCTAGAGCGCATCCAATCTCATATCATTTATAAAGCCGATGAAGATTTCCTAACTGGATTTAATGAACTCGCTCAAACTGCCTACTCACGTATCGCAACTGCCTATCATTACTTCAGTATGGCAAAAAGGTTATTTGAAGATATCAAGGATAAAGAGGAATACAAACTCAAAAGGTTTTTCTATGTTTTAAGGTCCTGTGTTGCTTGTGTATGGATTGCAGAAAAAAATGAAATGCCACCGATTGATTTTCATAAAATGCTCTCTGCAGTAAACATAGATGATCATTTGAAAAGACGCATTAATGAATTAATTGATATAAAATCTAACAAAAGCGAGGGTTATTTTCATACAGGTGAAAGTGAACTCATAGACTTTATTCAAGATCAAATTTCAATTACCAGTAAAAACTTTAAATCCTATACCCATTCAAACGCTGATATTGAAGAATTTAATTTATTCTTTCTCAATCAATTAAACCGATGACTATTGATGATTTAAAAAAAAACAACCTAATCTTACTTGAATGTATCAGTGGTAGTCGGGCTTATGGTTTAGAAACAAAAGATTCAGATACCGATATTAAGGGCGTATTTTATTTGCCCAAACAAACATTTTATGGATTTGATTATATCCCACAAATCAGCAATCATAGCAATGATATTGTTTATTATGAATTAGGAAGGTATATGGAGTTATTGTCATTAAACAACCCCAACATATTAGAATTATTAAATACACCTGAATCATCTGTAATCTACAAAAATCCAATTTTGAATGATTTAACTTCAAAGTTAATATTATCGAAACTCTGCTTAAATACTTTTGGTAAGTTTGCTTTATCTCAAATAAAAAAAGCCAAAGGATTAAATAAGAAGATCAACAATCCAGTAAGTAAGAAACGCAAAAGCTTATTAGAATTTTGTTATGTCAATCATAATAAAGGTGCCATACCTCTTATTACCTATTTAAATCAGAATAATTGGCACCAAAAACATTGTGGATTGCTCAATATTGATCACATGAAATATGTATATGGTCTTTATTACAATGACAAAAAGGAGTTTAATGGAATAATAAAAAAACCAAATTCTTCTAATATTTGCCTCAGTTCTATCCCTAAATCTGAAAAACAACATGCCTTAATGTTTTTTAACAAAGATGGTTATTCTCTTTATTGTAAAAGATATAAAGAATACTGGCAATGGGTGGAAAAACGTAACGAATCTAGATATAAAAACACCAAAAGCCATGGTAAAAATTATGATACAAAAAACATGATGCATACCTTTAGGTTGCTTGATATGGCTATAGAAATTGCAAATGAAAATCAGGTTAATGTCCACAGACCTAACCGTGAGTTTTTATTGTCAATTAAAAGAGGTGAGTATGAATACCAAGACTTAATAAAATTGGCCAATCAAAAACAATCTGAAATGGTTGCTGCATTTGCATCTTCTAATATACAACAAAAACCAAATATTGAATTAATTAATAATCTATTGGTAAAATATAGACAAGAAATTTACTCAAATAATAATAGTTAGCAAAACGGTTTTGTACTACTTGAGATTTCTATTTTTTAATTAATTTAATTAAATTTAACCATGTGGAATAACTTGTATTAAAGACCTATCGTATCCTTCTTCTACAGCAATCGATATTAAACGCTGCAAGTCGCTATCATCGATTTTTGCTTCTCTTGCCATTATCCAAACATAATCTCTTTTGGTGCGACCAATAATCGTGTATTTATAAGCTGGATCAACATAGACAATGATATATTCTGACTTAAATGGCCACAAAAATTGCATCTTCCATTCTGCATTAGAAGGGTCATCTGTCACATATCCAGTCGGGTTATACTCTTTTTCTGGGCCAGTTAAACTGTCTTTATTAAATCTAAATGTGGTATCGATAACATTATCAGGTTGTCTAGAGTAACTTTCAACGGCATTGTGTGCGCCTTTTTCTATAAATGTTGGAATGTTCGCAATCACATACCAATCTCCCATAAACGCATCTAGGTCTACAGCTTGTGCAGTTCTGATGGAGGGATATTGGCGACAGGATTGAAAAACAAATAATGACAAGGCAACGATGAGAACGAGTCCGATAATCTTTTTCATGGTGATACAATAATTTAAAATACCATTCTATAAAGGAATATGTGAATTATTTGTCAATCAGAAATATTTAATTGATATGAATGAAAATCTATTCCTTTTTATTTTCTACTTTCTTAACCCGAATTTTCTCACCAGCAATTTCTTTGTTATTTAAATTTTTAATTGCTACCTTGACCTCGCCAACTTTTGGCATTTCAACAAAAGCAAACCCTTTAGATTTGCCTGTTTCTTTGTCTAATACCAGATTACAAGACTGAACCATGCCAAATTCTTTAAATAAATCTGTTAATTCTTTTTCAGTGATTGAGCGTGCTAAGTTACGAACTAATAATTTCATGAGGGTTGTCCAGTTGTGCCAACTCAGATTATTTAAGAAAAAATTTCTGTATGACTATATTAATGAAATAATAGATTGTGATATTAACACAACTTTATCTTGAAAAAACTTAATTAAATTGATTAGCCCAAAGTAATACATATAAATTCTATACTATCAATATTTGATAAATACAGATAAACTAAAACATATGAAATATATCAACCCTTTATTGCCATTTATATTTGGATGTGTTTTGTTAATTTTGGAACCAGCAATGTCAAGATTAGCTGTAATAAATTTAGGCGGACAAATAGTTTTATTTATATTAATTGCATGTATTCCTGCTTATAAAACAGGTCGAATGAGTTATGTTGATATTGCTTGGCCTTGGGGCTTAGTCCTTATTGGTATCTTAACCTACACATATAGTAATGGGCATTGGTTGCGTGTGTTGATTATTAGTGTTGCTTATATCTTTATCGGATTAAGAATGGGTTTAGGCGCATTGAATATGTGGAAATCCGGCTGGTTCAACACAGAGTTTCCACGTTACCAATACCAAAGAAGGCGTTGGGAAAAATCTGGTAAAACCAATGTGTCTCTAGTAATACAAGTAGATATTTTGATTCAAGGATTGGCCAATGCTTCATTTTTAGCTTTCCCCGCTTTTATTATTGCTGCAAATCCACAAGCCCATGTTTCCATATTTGAAATCATTGGAATAGTCATATGGATGGCTGCTTTTGTTATGGAATCAATTGCAGATGGACAGAAGTTGATGTTTTTAAAACAGATGAAAAAAAGTGGCTTGAAAAACAAAGTTTGCAACATTGGGTTATGGTCGTATAGCCGACACCCAAATTATTTTGCTGAATGGATGGTCTGGAATGCTTTAATCATAGCCGCTGTTCCATCATGGTTTTACAAGATGACATTGCATCAAAGTCATTCGAATCTTGCACTGTGGGTTTTAATAGGCATAGGATTATTGTTTGTTTCAAGAATCATGTATTTGACTCTGGTCTATTTAACAGGTGCTAAACCTGCTGAATTTTACTCATTACTAAAAAGACCAGAATACAAAGATTACCAACAAAGTACCAATGTATTTTTTCCTGGGCCCAAGAAGTAGACTCCTAGTTTAAATCCAGGTAATCAAATTTATCTTTTGTGATTTCAGATTTTGTATTTCCTAGGTGGGCAATATCTTTGGGTTCAAACAGCATGACTTTAACTTCACCTTCAGGAACCACTCTGTGTTCTACTCCTTTAGGCATGATGTAAAACTCACCTGCTTTGACTTGGGTAGTTTTGTCTCTTTCTAAAATATTTAAAACCCCTTCAAGCACCATAAACATTTCGTCTTCATTTTCATGACTGTGCCAAGGTATTTTATCGCCTTCGGCACGTACCAACATAACATACTGCCCATTAAGTTCACCAACTATTTTGGGTGAATAGGTATCTGAGAATTTCTCAAAACATTTTTCTATATTAACTAATTTTGACATATTAAATCCCTATTTCTATTAATTTTCTAAAACTTCAAAAGTAACTCCTGAATGTGCATTGAGCCTATCGATTAGGTTGTCTCCTAGAATTGTTGCTGGAGTCCAGAAACCACCTTTGACATCTGTGGATACCTCTTTAGCAAGACAGACAGCTGCTTGGCCAATAATTTTTGCGGTTGAACCGTATCCAGGGTCCATATCACCATGAACTTTGGTTCTTATTTCTTGACCAGCATCGGTGGTACCGACAAACCTAAAATCATAGAACCCTTCTTTTTGTGCTTTAGGACTTGGACCTTCACCAGGCTTTGGAAGGACAAATCGGCCTAAAAAGGCCCTAATAGGACCAAATCCAGCACCAGCAAAGAAAGCAGCCAAACCCCAATAAATACTTCGGGCTCTGGTTTTACCCTTAAACCCTTTACCTGTCATCACACCTTCAGAGTAGTGAAAATTTTCACCATAAGACTTATCTGTTAATGCATTGGATCGGTGTACTATTCGTGTATTGATTGAAGACATAAAAAATGGGCCGACCCATGTCTTGAATGAATCATCAAACTCTAACTTGACTGGGTTTTGCCTGGTCTTAAAGCCATGATCCTTTGGGCACAAGGAATATGGGTTGACTAAATCACGTCTGACTTTTGGATCTTTCTTAATTTCTTTGGCAATATTTAATGCTGTGGCAATCGTGCCACCTGAAGCTCCGCCACGCATGTTCTTTATGCGCATTTTAATATCTGTGCAAGTATTACCGAATTGTTTTTGTGCTTCACGTTGGGTATAGTAAACACCAAGGTCTGATGGAATAGAATCGAACCCAGTACAATGAACTATGCGGGCACCAGATTTTATGGCTTGCTCCTCATAGCTTTCCAACATTTTCTTTATCCAATGGGGTTCACCAGTTAAATCACAATAATCTGTGCCAGTTTCAACGCATGCCTGTATCAAGGTTTCTCCATACAAATCATAGGGACCAACCGTTGACATAATCACTTTGGCTTGATTACACATAGTTTTGAGGCCTTCTAAATCAGTGGCATTAACAACAATAATAGGCATATCTTTGGCTTTGTCCCCCAAACTACTTTTTAATTCATTGAGTTTTGATTCAGAGCGGCCAGCTAAAACCCATGAGACTTCATCTGTTGTGAATTGTTTTATCATGTATTCGCATATCAATTTGCCTACAAAACTTGTGGCCCCAAAGACGACGATATCGTATTGATTTGATTTCATATTTTATCCATTTGTTGTTGTGTTGATTTACTATTTTTCATAGTATTCCTTAATATAACCATTAAGTAAGCGCACACCAAATCCAGTTGACCCGGGAGATGCTTTTGATGGAGTGGCTTTATCATTCCATGCAACACCAGCTATGTCTAAATGAACCCAAGGCGTGTCTTCACGAACAAATGCGCCAATAAATGCCGCTCCAGCACTGGCTCCAGGAGCATCAGGTCCTGAATTCATCACATCGGCTACATTATTTTCAATGGCTTTAAAATGATTGTCATTGAGAGGCAACTGCCAGACCTCTTCACCAGTCTGTTTTCCCATACTGATAAAATTTGAGACAAGATCATCATGACGGGTAAATAATCCTGCATAATCCTTTCCTAATGCACGTCCTACTGACCCAGTTAGGGTAGCCAAATCAATGAGCAAAGCTGGATTATAAGTCACATCTGCATAATGGATGCCATCTGCTAATACTAATCTGCCCTCAGCATCGGTTGAACGTATTTGAATGGTCTTACCAGACATCGTTTTCACAACATCTCCTGGACGTTGTGCATTGGCACCAGGCATGTTTTCAGCAAGTGCTGCTACACCAATCACATTGACTTTGGCATTTCGGCTCGCCAATGCAAAGACAGTTCCCATGGTACTGGCTGCTCCAGACATGTCAAACTTCATGTTCCACATGTTATTAGAACCTTTGATACTAATACCACCTGTATCAAATGTGATGCCTTTGCCAACTAAGGCCACAGGAGCTTCACCTTTATTTCCACCCATGTATTCAACAACCATCAAACGAGGCGGCCTTTTGCTGCCTCTGCCAACACCATAAATGGCGCCCATGTTATTTTTCAACATATCATTTTCATCAAATACACGAATTTTAATATTATCTAACCCTTTTAAATGTTGAGACCATTGCTTAACAAAACTTTCTGGGTATATCACATTCGCAGGTTCATTTGACATGTTACGTGTATGCCAGATTCCGTTTGCCACTGGATTTAACTCTGAAGAATAGTATTTGTTTGCTGCTTTATTTTTACTAGCAACAAAATTAATTTTCTGCTGGTGCTTATGACGTTTAGTATCTGTATAATATTTATCAAAATAATAACTGCCTAATTTTGCCCCAAATGCAATGTTTGCCGCCACTTTGGGGTCAACGTCCAAAGCTATTGATGGAACTTGTTTAAATAATTCAACCGCTTTTTGAAGCGCATTCCCACCAATATTCTGCCATTCGATATCAGTTATTGAAGCATCCTTTGTTCCCAATCCAACCAATAAAATCTGATTAAACCCACTGCCTACAGGGGCAGTTATTAATTGAGTTGTCATTGTTTTTGCTTCATACTCAGATGCTTTGATGGCATGAGTCAGTCCATTATTGCTGTTTTCATCAATTGAATCGCCAAAAGATCCATAAAAACCATTTTCATATACACCTAACAACAAATTACCATCAGGTGGTAATTGACTTGAAAACTTGATTTCTGTTGGCTGAATATTTCTGTCTTTTTCAGCCATGACAACTGAACTGACAAAACTTAAAAGCATTACTGTTATTATCAATGTAATCGATCTTTTCATATTTAAAGTTCCGTAAAAATTATTTAAATTGGTTTTTGTATCATTACAAAATACAATATATTTATTAATAGTCAAAGTTTATTCAGGCCTTAGTAGATATTATGTGAAAACCACTCAATATATTAACCTTGCGGAATAATATCAGTCATCAGGTGTTCAAGAAATTCTCATATCAAGGCATAGCCTGTAATTAAGGGTCATTTCCTTGATA
>CAJXVJ010000064.1 GCA_913061105.1 uncultured Alcanivoracaceae bacterium
ATGTGTTAAGCATACCGCCAGCGTTCAATCTGAGCCAGGATCAAACTCTTCAGTTAATTTTGCGAAGCACCGAAGTACTTCTTATTACTTTAAGTTTAATCTGACTTACTCTAAATTTAATTAGAATTATTCACTGTTTTTGATAAAGTGGTATTACTACCATTCATCAAAGGAAATTGTCAGGTCACTTGTTCTTTAATGTGCGTTACCAAAGCAACACACTATTTGCTATCTGTTAGCTGTTCGATCAAGTGCCTACACAAGTTATCTATTTTGTTTTTAATGAACTAATTTTGTTTCTTGCAAGAAGAAACTCCTAAACAGCATTTCGCTGATTGGGTCGCACATTATACTGTGACTTTTTTATTCGTCAACACTTATTTGAATTATTTCTAATTTAAATTATATTGTTGATTTTTTGACCTGAAAAACATTTCGTTTATCTAATCAAGGTTGCGCATTATAGCGGCGATTTTTTGCTTGTAAAGAACTTTTTTAAATTAATTTGATTTAATCTAAATCGTAATTTTCAAGTATTGAAACAAACCAGTTTTAAAGTAAAATTTCACTTCGTTTGGGAGTCTTCAATTCGCTTTTAAAAGTTGCCTTTCTCAAGCGAGATGCGCATTATAGGTAAGCTATTCTATTTGTAAAGTACTTTGTTAATATTTTTTTCTTTTTTTATATTAATTTTTACAAGTCCCTAATACATAAAGGCTCGATAATTTCTATCTCTGTATAATTAAACAGAGTCACTTCTCTTTTGCTTTAAAAAAAGCTATTATATCTACGATTGGGGGATTCAAATGATATTAAATCAAAATAAGAAACAAGTTTACAGTGTAATCATGGAATGTAAGCAAACTTACATTTATGACAATTCTTTTAAAATTGCTACATGAGCCTATTTCACGAACTAAAACGAAGAAATGTAATACGGGTTGCAGCGGCATACATCTTTATCAGTTGGTTATTGGTTCAAGTCATTGGTTTAACAGCCAGTTCATTTGAGGCTCCACTGTGGGTCATGAAAATGATCATTGCTTTATTGCTCATTGGTTTTATTCCTACCTTAATGTTCTCATGGGCTTATGAGTTAACTCCTGAGGGTCTAAAGAAGGACAGCGAAGTAGATCAATCTAATTCTGATACTACTCATACAGCAAAGAAACTCGATATTATCACTTTAATGGCTATTTTTGGTATCGCAGTGTTAATTAGCTCACAACAAATGAATCAATCAGTACCAATAAATACAACAAAAACACAAACAGATACAAAAATACAGATAGGTCCCAGCCTTCACAAAAATGGTATTGTTGTAGATATTGAAACGCGTATCAATCCAGCATCTATTGCAGTTTTGCCTTTTGTGGCTTTGTCTAATGACGAAAGCGATGAATACTTTGGCAAAGGAATAGCTGAAGAATTACTCAATTCCCTGGCTCAGTTCCCTGAATTAAAAGTGGCTGCTCGTACATCTGCCTTTTCATTCGAAGGTAAAAATGTGGATTTACGAGAAGTTGGCAAACAACTTGGTGTCGCTCATGTTCTTGAAGGCTCAGTACGACGTTCAGGTGAGAAAATACGCATTACTGCACAATTAATTCGAGCAACTGATGGTTTTCATTTATGGTCACATACTTTTGAGAGAAAACTAGATAATATTTTTGCAATACAAGACGAAATTGTTAGAGAGTTATCTCGCGTTCTGCAATTACGTCTAGGGGTTGGTCTTGGACAAAGCGTTGCCAAACAAACAAAGGTCAATCCAACTGCATACGATCTGTATTTACGTGGCTTAAATTTTTGGGCTAAACGAGAAAAAAATGATAATCGACAAGCGGGCATTCGCGCCTTTCAACGGGCAACAGAGTTGGATTCAAATTTTTCAGATGCTTGGGCAGCTCTTGGTATCTCGTATGTTTTAACTGATCCTCAGTTGATTGCAGGTGAAAACATAGAAACCTGGAGCTCAACCAAAAAAAATGTATTATCAAAAGCTCTCGAATTAGATCCAAATAATGCACGGGCACATGCGGCTTTTAGTTTTTTATATGTGTCCCAAGAAATAGACATACAAAAAGCCCAGTATCATTTAGATCGCAGCATGCAGCTAGCTCCCAATGCGGCGTTTGCTCATTATGTGAAAGCACATGTGCTTGGTATAATGGGTAGTTATTCCATAGCTTTAAATGCTTTTCAACGTGCTATGGACCTTGATCCTTTTAACGAGACCTACTTTCGAGTACACAAACAAGCTTTAACAGCACTTGGTCGAAATGACGAAGCCTTGAATTTATTTGATGACTGTAATTTTTGCTCAGAGCGGGGGAAATATTTCTGGACATTTGAAATGGCATTTTTAACCAATCATGATGAGTTGCGAAAGCGCCGCGATGATTTGCTTGCATTTGTTGAAAATGATATTGATAGCTCTAGTTATGCTGGTCGAAATTTTATCACCAGCCAAGCTTTACTGGGTGAAATAAGTTTTGAGCAAGCGTATGAAGAAGTTCCTAAAATGTACGAACGCACCTATCGATTTTTGAATATTGCAAATCAGGCAGATGTTGATGCTGGTATTGATGGGTTATTCAAAAACTATATGAGTAATAATTTGTTTGATGACCGTGGACAGTTGTTCATCATGCCAAATCGTTTCGAAGCCACCGATTCCATGCGCCGTCATCCGCGTTATCATGAATTTTGGTCTTTACCTGGGATGGTTGAATTAGCTGAAATACGCCTTAAGAATGGTGCACCTTGGGGTTTGCCATTACCAATCGATGAGAATAACACCCCATGAGCCTATTTAACGAACTAAAAAGAAGAAATGTTTTTCGAACCGCCGCCGCTTATTTGGTAATTGGTTGGTTATTAGTACAAGTACTGGGTTTGGCTGCAGATTCATTTGAAGCACCTGCGTGGGTAATGAAAATGATCATTACTGTAATAATGATTTGTTTTTTGCCTACCCTATTGTTTTCTTGGGCTTATGAGCTCACCCCTGAAGGGCTAAAAAAAGACAGCGAAGTTGATGATACAACATCAAACGCGCCCCAAATGTCTAATAAATTAAATGTCATTACTTTAATTGCAGTTATTGGGGTGATCGGATTGTTTTTTTACCAACAATACAATCCAGTCATTCACAAGCCCATGTCAGAAAGTGCAATCGTAAATACAATAACTGAAACACCTATTATTGAAGATTCAACAGCCAATGACTCCAACAATATAGATGACGCTTCAATCGCTGTACTTCCCTTTGTTGATTTATCTCCAGACAAAAATCAATCGCATTTTTCAGATGGAATCGCTGAAGAAATTCTTAACGTATTGGTGCGCATTGATCATTTGAAAGTTGCCTCTCGCACTTCTGCATTTGGTTTTAAAGGGCAAGAAGCTTTAGGCATTCCGGTTATTGCACAACGCTTGAATGTGCGCCATGTATTAGAAGGTTCAGTGCGTAAATCAGGTGGTACAGTTCGTATAACCGCGCAGTTGATAGATGCCGAAACTGATGTGCATTTGTGGTCAAAAACATTTGATCGCGAGTTAACTACCGAAAATATTTTTGCAGTACAAGATGAAATTGCAGGTGTCATTGTTAAAGAGTTAGGTTTAATGATTGGCGACCAAAGTGAAACTCAAGTGGTGTTCAAAAAGACCACAAAAAACCTGGATGCTTATGAGCTTTACCTCAAAGCTCAGGGTTTGTTTCACAACAGAACATTCGAGAATTTACCTGAAATCGTTACTTTGTATGAACAAGCTGTGGCGATTGATGCTGAATTTGCTGAAGCTTGGGCAGGTTTGAGTTTGACTTATTCTGTGATTCCAAGTTGGTTAGGTTTTTCTGAAGAAGAATATTTTCTTAAAGCAGTTGATGCCGCTGATCGAGCCACCGTATTGGATAAACAATTGGCATTACCATTTGCTGTCAAGGGCAAGATTGCTTCAGAGGAGGGTGACATGATTGGAGCTATTGAACTTATGGACAGGGCACTGGCACTTGATTCCAAAAGCCTCAATGCGGTTTATATGAGAGCAACTTCATTATTAGATATGGGTTATTTCGACCAAGCTGAAGCTGGATTAAGGCATTGTTTGGAACTTGATACTAGTTATGGTTCATGCGGTCGCTTCCTGTCTTTCGTGCTGCTGTATCAGGGTCAAACTGATGAGGCCAATGCCCTGTTTGAAGCCGGCATGCGTAAAGGCCAAGGATCATACGTAAGTGTATTTCTTAATTATTACAGCGCCATAAGAGACAGTCGAGGTGTATCACTGTTACTGTTATTAATATATCAAGATGCGCCACCAAAGGTGCAAGATTTGCTTTATCGTTATCAGATGGAAGCATCGTTCGACTTAAAAGCACTCAATGCCGAGGTTTATACTCAAACCGGTGGCGTGACCGTTGCAGGAGAGCCCATTGAAAAAATGACTTTAGAGCGTGAGTCACAGGACCTCTTGTCCGATTTTCTGTGGAGCTCTTATTTACCAGCCCTAAGAAAACCAAGCATGCGTGCTGAGTACTTGCGTTTAAGACACGAGCTCAACAGTAAAATCAATTTGCCTTATTGGCGTAAATTCGGTTTTCCACCACAATGTCGAGCTGTTGGTGAAGATGATTTTGAATGTGATTTGAAAGTCTATAGGGAAGAATAAGATGATACTAAGTCGAGTTTCAAAACACCTCAAAGATCAAAATAAAAACTACTTCATTGCGAGCTGGCGACCTCATAAATCTACCGTGTTATTAGAAGATTGCCGCAGTCGTTCCTCCCTCGCAATGACGGAGTATTGTTAGGAATAAATTTATGTTACTAAGAAGAATCACAAAACACGTCACCGATCAAAACTGGTTTGCCGTCTTCATCGATTTCCTGATTGTAGTGGTCGGTGTGTTTATTGGTATTCAAGTGGCCAATTGGAATGAAACCCAACAAGATCAACAGGAACAATATGTTATATTAGAATTGCTCGAATCGGATATTCAGTCTGATATAAAATTGATTGAGGCCACAACTAAGTATCAAAACATCCTCAAAGCCGATTATTTATTCTGCTTAGATGTACTTGCTAGAAAAATTGATGTGACTGAAGCTGAATTCAATAAAAAATTCGCTTCTATGATAACTTTGCCAAAATTTACGCAAAAAAGAACCAGTTTTGAGAACTTAGTGTCCTCTGGAAAATTAGAGTTAATTGATAACCAAACCCTGACCAACCAATTTATCAATTATTACAATGATGATTATGAAGGCTGGAACACCGCTATGCAAGATTATACACGCAATATCATTGCTCCGTATCTGATGAAATTCGATCATATACCTCTACCAAACAATCAATCAGATAGTATTAAGAAATTTATTAAAGATAATTATAGCGAAGCTTCTAATCCCATTCCCCCAATTGATGTCAACCAATTTGATATTAAACCAAAGAGTTTAGAAGAGTACCGTAACAACCTTTTTATCATCAACGCACTAAGATACAAACACCTTAACATTTCTGGTCAAATTGATGCTTATAAAAGCTTGCTAGAACAATCCAAATTGCTGCTTGAGAAAATCAGTGAAGAAAAACTTAAAATTTCAACAGGAAAATAAATGTTACTAAGAAGAATTACAAAACACGTCACTGAGCAAAACTGGTTTGCGGTACTTATCGATTTCCTAATCGTAGTAGTCGGCGTATTTATCGGGATTCAAATAGGTAATTGGAATGATTCTCGGCTGGATTATCAATCGTATATTCAAGCTCATGATCGCATGATTCAAGAAGCCAATGACAATATTAAAATCACAGAACATACATTGGATAAGATATTGCCCTATATTAACACTTTTAAAAAAGCCATTGATGACATTAGATCATGCCGTGACGATGAAGCCTCAGTGAAAAGAATTAACGATGCAATGAACATGTTAACTTTGACTATAGAAAATGAGATTCAAAATAATGCGATAAATCAAATGACTACTTCCGAAAGTTTGTTGGAGCAACAAAATCAAAAACATCGATTGCAATATTTAGAGTATGCAACTTACCTTCAATCAAGAATCGAATGGAGCGTATCCGTTTCAAATAAAATGGAGGCACGATCAGATGAGCTACACCCTTACCTTGATTATGGTTCAAAACTTCAAAAAGATGGCGAGTTTTGGGAATCAAAACGAAACATCATCCTTAGTGTTGAGCCAAAAGTAGCTTGTCAAGATGACTCCTTTCGAAAACTTTTGTATCGGTGGGAAAGTGGACATGACTATCAGATAGGTTTAATGAAAGATGTCATTACAAAAACTGAAGAATTCCTTATACATCATACCAATACATTCAAAATGGAAAACCGCCCATGATTAAACAACAAGCTTCCTATACTAAAAAACCGAACCACAAGGTAAACATATGCTACTAAGAAGAATAACCCAACACGTCAAAAACGAAAACTGGTTTGCGGTCACACTCGACTTCATCATTGTGGTTATCGGCGTAGCGGTAGCTATGATGGGGCAACAGTGGCTCAGTGAAAGAGACCAAAGACAAAATACAATTCAAGCTGAGATAGTTTTACAAGATGATTTACGGAGAAATTATTTTAATGCCAAAGAAAGAGTGGCTGTTTCAAAATGCAGAATCGAAGCCTATCAATCCATCTTACAGAAATTATTAGAACCTGGCGAAGAATGGATTGGCATGCGAAGAAGCACAGAAGGAGCAGACGTAGTTAGCTACAATACTGCTTTACCAAATATATTAAGATCGCCCAGCCGAACCTGGGGATCAAATAACTGGCATGCTGAATTGGCTCGAGGCACCTTCAATTCGATGGAAGTTGATCGACGAAATCGCATTGATGGCTTATTCAGACAAGCTGAACATGCACAAAAACTACAAAGAGAGATTTACACATTACAAGGCCGCATGAAGACATTAGCTTTTACAATGCGCATTGATCAACAAGATCGATTGCGTTACCTTGATACGCTTGGGGAGATGGATCTCAAAAGCGGCCTAACTGAGTTAATAGCAGGTCAAATAGCCACCAATATAGAAAATACAGGAATTGATCTATCTCCTGAAGTGATAATGCAAGGCAATGAATTTGTAACAGCATATAATAAGTCTGCTCAAAATATTTATGGGGATTGTTATGTACCATTTAACTTTAATGCAATAACTGAATCTAATCAACAGGAAACTCAACCATGATTTTGCGAAGAATAACAAAACACGTCACCGACCAAAACTGGTTTGCTGTATTCATCGACTTTCTCATAGTTGTTGTCGGTGTATTTATCGGTATCCAAGTGGCCAATTGGAATGATGCCAGAGTAGAGGCTGAACGCGAACAAGAGGTGCTTGTCGCAATACTTGATGACCTTAAGAGTGATTTAGCCAATATAGAATCCACTTCAGCCATGACTAAAATCAATATCGACACGTCTAATTATTTGTTAGAACAGGCTGGTTTTGAGACATTAGATATAATTTCATTACCTGTTGCTAATTATAATTTAGAACGAAAACTTGAAATAACAGCACCTGATCCAATTTCTGAAGATCAGAAAAATCAACTCTGGAAACTGGTAACTGTGCATTATTATCCTATCCAATCCAATACAGCTTTCAGCTCTTTGATTGCTGCCGGTGATTTGAAAATTATTTCAAACCAAAGCCTCATCAGTAAACTGCAAAGCTATACACAAAACTGGTACTCATTACAAGAATCGAACACAACCACCTATAAAAGGTTTCGTGACCGCACTATTTTTGTTGCTCAGGAATTCGGCTTGAGCCCATTTTCCAACATCCCAGAAAATGAATTAATTGCCATGATACAAAACAATCCTAAACTAAAAGCGGTGATTAGTACCTTGCTTGAATACACTGTCTTACATAAATCTCAGTTTACAGAGACTAAAAAGTTAACCATGGTATTGATTGATCAAGTAGAAAAGGAAATTAAATAAAATGCTACTAAGAAGAATAACAAAACACGTAAAAAACGAAAACTGGTTTGCTGTATTTATAGATTTCATCATTGTTGTAGTCGGTGTATTTATCGGCATCCAAGTGGCCAATTGGAATGAAAGCCAACAAGACCAAAAGGAACAATTGGTGATTTTAGAATTGCTCGAATTGGATATTCAATCTGACATCAAACTGATTGAGACCACCACTGAGATGCAAAAAGTAATTAAAGCTGATTATTTATTCTGTCTTGATGTGCTTGCCAGAAAAGTTGATGTGCCAAAAGCTGAATTTGATAAAAGTTTTGCATCGATGGTTATCCTTCCAAAATTCACACAAAAGAGAACCAGTTTTGAGAACTTAGTGTCCTCAGGAAAACTAGAGCTAATTGAGAACCTAGCGCTGACCAATCAATTCATTACCTATTACAATGATGGGTATGATGGTTGGAACACAGCCATGCAAGATTATACGCGTAATATCATTGCACCCTATCTGATGGAATTCGATTACATGCAACTACCAAACAATCAATCAGACAATCTCAAGAAACACATAGAAGTGAATTATGGTACATACCATGATACCAGTACCCATATAGATATTACTCAATTTGATGTTAAGCCAAAAAGCATAGAGGACTATCGAAACAACGTTTTTATCATCAATGCACTCAGGTATAAAGTCCTTAACATTGAAGGTCAAATCGATGCTTATACAGGGTTGTTAGAACATTCTGAGTCGTTGCTTGATAAGATTAGTGTAGAAAAGCTAAAAATTTCAGAAGGAAAATAGATGTTACTAAGAAAAATAACAAAACACGTCACCGACCAAAACTGGTTCGCAGTCTTTCTAGACTTTTTAATCGTGGTACTAGGCATTTGGGTTGCTTTAATGGTGGGTCAATGGACACAAGGCCAAAAAAACCAATCAGAACTGGCACGGGTTAAAAAAGAAATCAATGATGAAATTAAGCCAGTTTATTTCTATGCATATGAACGATTAGCCTTTGCACCCTGTAGAAAAGCACGATACAAACAACTGGGCGAAATGTTATTGAACACAGAAGAAAAATGGCCAGGTGCACCAGGCAACTATGGTGATGGCACATTAACCAAACACCGAGTCTTTCCACTGGTTTTGCGCTCTCCTAGCCGCCCATGGGACTCTGATGAGTAGGATGCGGCATTAAGTCAAGGAATCCTGGATACAATGGATTCAACTAAACGCGGTCATTTAGTTCAGCATTACAATATGACCAGAGAAATTAATGAAATTCAATATGAAATATATATCATAGAATCAAGCATGCAAACTTTGTTTCATCCCGTAGAAATGACGCCTAGTGACAGACTTCGTTACTACGATGTATTAACTCAAGCAGATGCCAGAAGTGCCAAAATGGAGTTAACCGCCGAACAATTGATCGAAAACATAGAAACCAATAATTTGGTTGTATTCTCGGACGAGGATAGAATCACTATATCTGCATATTTAAATGAAAGAAATTCTAAAAGAACTGAGATTTATGGAGATTGCTCACAAACCGTTGAACTGCCACTATTGAATAAGAAAGATGATACTCTATTGAAATCAAACGAGTCAAAATAATGCTACTAAGCAGAATAACTAAACGCGTCCAGAACTATAATTACTGAAGAATGTTGGAAAAATATATATGAAAAAATTACTAAAACTATTACCATTTTTGTTTTTAATGCCAGTGACCATGGTATGTAGCGCAGAGCACAAAACTCAAAGCAAATATGAGTCAGAACTTCATCAGGCAACTAAACAATGGGTAGATACCTATAACCGCAATGACTGGACAGCTCTTGCAAAGCAATTCAGCGAAGATGCTATCATGATGCCTCCAAATCATCCAGAAGTCATTGGCCGTGAAGCCATTGCCGCCTGGGAAGCTGCCAATGAGACGGGATTCCGTATTGCATTGAAGCCTGAGGATATCAGGGTTTCTGGAAAACTTGCGATTATTCGCGGGCGCTCCTGTGTTTTTATTCCATTGAGTCAGGAGGGAGTCAAAGACTCCATTGGTATTGACGTTGGAAAATACATAGAAGTCAGGGAGCGCAACGCCAATGGAGAATGGCTTATCTTGAAGGATATCTTTAATTCAGATTTGCCAGCAGGAAGCCCTCTCGCATCAAAGTGCCCTACTGAAATATCTGGCCAATAATTTAGTGAGAAAAAAATGTTACTAAGAAGAATAACAAAACACGTTAAAAACGAAAACTGGTTTGCTGTTTTCATCGATTTTGTAATCGTTGTCATTGGCGTGTTATTTGCCTTTCAGGTTACCGAATGGAATAATCAACGAGCTAATCATACTGCAGAATACAGAGCACTTGAGCGTTTGATTATTGAATACGAAGAAAACCTGACTATCTTGGCAATCACCAAGACTGGATCTGTTAACACATCGCTTGCTGCGGATAAGTTGATTACTATGATTGCACCCGAGCCAGATCCAAACATTAATGATAAAAACATTGGTAAAACTATATTGGATGTACTGATAAATCCCAAATTTGAACCCAATTTGGGAGTAACTAAATCTCTTCAGTCTTCGGGAGTCTTAACGCTCATTCAAAACCAAGATATTCATCGAGAACTGAGTTCATGGCAGAGCGACATGGAAGTCATTAATGATTGGCAAGAAATCGAGCGTATGCATGGTGAGGAACTTGTATTAGGGTTATTGTATGAATATATTTCATTACCCAATATTACGCACCATGCCTCTAACGCTAAACAAGATGCAAATCCCAGCAAGATGACAAGCGATTACCAAGGTTTATTTTCATCAAAACGATTCGAAGGCCTATTGGATAATCGCAGTTATAACTATCAAAGCCTATTGGAGTCGATGACTAAGCTTGAAGCTAAAACCCATAACCTGATTAAGCTTTTTAAAGCGCGTAAAAGGGAATTAGAATAATGCTACTAAGAAGAATTACCCAACATGTTAAAACACAAAACTGGCTCGCGGTATTTATCGACTTCCTTATTGTTGTGGTTGGCGTATTTATTGGTATACAAGTAGCGAATTGGAATGCTGATTTGAAAGATAAAACGGCATACAAAGCAGCTCTTGAACGCTTTAAAGTTGAAGTTGAATTAAATATAGACAATTTTGAACAACTTCACCAGGAATTAACCAAGTCCATTCCACTTGTCACTCGTGGATTAGATTATTTGAGAACATGTGACCAAAGCGCAGAAGCAAGAAAAGCCATTATATTGGCCCTCAATGAAATGCAATTCACCAGAGGCGTTCGAATTAGAACCAGCTCATTAAAGGAACTTACCTCCAATGCCGATTTATTGCTTCAACAAAGCAGCGATGACAGGCGTGCTTTCCAAGACCTGAGCTATTCTCTTGGCATTGTTCAATATGAGTCAGATTATTTAGAGATTAAACCAATGGACAAGCCCATTTGGGCACACCCAAAATTGACAGTCGGTCAGAGTAAAATTGATGTTGTCAAATATAAAGGCAATGAATGGAGTTTTCTAAAACGGGAACTCTTTTTGAAAACATCGACCGATGTACTGTGCAATGACCATTCACTACAATCACAAATATATGGTTGGGAACGGTTACAAAGCGCTTTAGCATCAATGATAGCAATCACGATAGATGATTTTAAAACCATTGATGAAATGCTTATTCAAAAAAACATAGGGACAAATTGATGCTGCTAAGAAGAATTACCAAACACGTCACTGACCAAAACTGGTTTGCCGTTTTCATCGACTTCCTCATTGTTGTCATTGGTGTATTCATTGGCATCCAAGTGGCCAATTGGAATGCGGCCAGTAAAGATTTAGCCAAGGAACAAGTATACCTAACCCGATTAAGCCAAGAGCTTAATGTTACGATTGAACGTTTAGAGGGTGGGTCTGAGTATTTTTTAACCAGCGTAAATGCTTATCAGTTTTTATTAGATTCTATTAATGAGTTTCGAAACAATCCAGATACTTATGTAGCCGATGAAAATGCTTTAATGCTGGCATTCGATAACATTAATCTTGGCAGGGTTCCTGCAAGTTCACCAGCTGTTTTTGAAGAAATGGTTGCCAATGGTGAGTTAACCTTAATTAGAAATACAAAATTAAGACAGGCTTTGTATGAGTTTGATGAATATTCTAAGGTTGCTTTGCATGCTTGGAAGACTTTGAGAGATCAACTTCTCGATGCCAGGACCCCAACCATAGGTATACTCATATATAAAGCAAATGTTACTGATCCAAATGATTCATTGGTTCCGCATGAATTCAATTCAGAACGTTTTCACAATCACCCAGAAATACCTGGCGCTTTGAGTTATGCCATGGAAGCCCAAGAGAATCAATTGAGATTAGTACAAAGACACCTGGAATTGGCTCGAGCAATCGAAGCAGAAATTAAATTAAAGGCAGTAAATTAATGATAACGTTTAACTAAGACGGAGAATACTTATGAATAATACAACTATTGACAAAAAACAAGATGAGCCTTTTTTCTTTTTTTACGCCTGGTTTATTTTATTATTTGTTATCGTTTGCTTCGGTGCCAAAGCCTTATTTGATTCAGAGGACCTACCACCTATCACCAATTTACATCATTTTCATGCTGTGGCCATGTTGTCTTGGTTTTTTCTATTTGCATTACAACCAACATTCATTCGGTTTGATAAAATTAAATTACATCGCATGTTTGGGCAACTTAGTCCAATTGTAGTGATTGCATTTATTGGATTTGGTATTGCCATTTCACTGCACAATTGGGATCGCATGGGTTGGCCATTAATCATTACAGCTAATGGTGTTAATCTCATAATCTTTGTGATTTTGTATGCTCTAGCCATCATTAAACGTCAACAGGCAGCCACACACAAACGGTTTATGTTGTATGCCACCATTAGTCTATTAGGTCCTGCCGCAGGTCGAATTCCTGAAATATTTGATCAATCACCTTATTTGTCAGTACCGGTTTTAATGGCACTTCAATTAGCGCCATTGGTACATGACAAAATGGTTCACCGCAAAATACACAAAGCCACATGGATTGGTTTTGTGCTCATGCTTTTGGCCATACCCATCATAGTTGGACTGAGCGAATCAAGCGCTTGGAAAAATATATTGATAAATATTTTGGGCAGTCCTAGCGCTCAGTTATGATGATTTGATTAATTAATTTTAATGGATTACATTTCAGAAAAATCTGGCAATGGTACTGTAATGGTTTTGTTTACAGTTTTTTTACTTTGCATAAATTCAACTATGGTTTGTTCAACTTCTGTCCAAATCTCGGAATCAGATTTCATAAATAAATTGTGGCCAGCATTATTAATTAGGACTGCTGATAAATGGCTTAAGCCACTAACGGCTTCTTGCTGAGATTTAATGTAAGTCCTGCCATCCAATGTGCCAGTTAATAACAATGTTGGCACGGCGCTTTTCGGTTTTTTTCTAAATTCATCACCCAAATCAATAACTGGTAACACATCAGTCAAATGATAACTGAAATTTAAGTAGTCTTTTAATAAGCCTGATTTTGCTTGTTCTTCAATCATTTGCCTTTTTTCAGTTCCCATGCCGGATGCCAAATCCATTGCAATAGGCATGGCCCTGTAACTGATAGGGGTATTATGACGGTTGTATTTCTTTATCACATCTATAATGGGTTCCAACATGTTGTAATCAATGGCCAGATACAAATGTAACATCATCTTCGCTCTAATTGGATCAGATATGAGTCCTGATGAAAACTCCTGTAAATTTCTGCGATGTAGCATAAATGTATAAGTTTCATCATCAGACATTGGTATTTGTAATTCTATGGGTTGTTGATCTACCTTTGCGTGCACACGTTTAATTAATGCCTTGATATCAGGAAACATCGCTTTTGATTTTTCCTGTGTGTTGATGGCTGATTGTAGCCTGTCGAAATAAGCATCTGTTCGTGCAGGCAGTTTTACTGTTTGGCTCAATCCTTCAGCACTGGCAATAATGACTTTGTCTAATTGATCGCTGATGCTTTTCATGGCTGCTAATGCCAAATGACTGCCATAAGATATGCCCCACAAACTAATTTTATCGGCATTGAAATGCTTTCTTAACGCCACCAAATCTTTAACACTTTCATTGGTTGTATATCCCATGACATCTACGCCTTCAGATTCCCAATAAACCAAACATTCTTTTAAAGCGTTTTGGTGTAATTCAACGTGCTTTTCATCGCTTATTATTTTTGATTGGTCAATCACAATGTTTGAATTGCATCGAGGATTTATATCTGAAGCACCTGTACCACGTTGGTCTAGCGCTATAACATCTCCAAATTCACGCATTTTCATAAACAAGGGAAAACGCCTATATTTTGCG
Source organism: uncultured Alcanivoracaceae bacterium (assembly GCA_913061105.1). Classification (GTDB taxonomy): domain Bacteria; phylum Pseudomonadota; class Gammaproteobacteria; order Xanthomonadales; family Marinicellaceae; genus NORP309. The sequence goes on from CAJXVJ010000064.1 coordinate 14,380, forward strand.
GTTTGAATGCCTGACCCACCTGGTCCACCGGATAAATATACAATCGGTACGGAGGCATTTTTATCGGTGGCTGGAAAACGAACATAATTAATTGGGATCATCCTTGAGTCTTTTTTATTGCGGTTCTCAGGCACCATAAACGACCCTTCAAACGCAATCGATGATTGGCCATTTTTTGCTTCAAAAATTATTTCTTTCTCGCCTTTGTATGTTTTGGAAAAGGCCATATTAATGCCAGTCAACAGGACAAAAATGCTTACTAAAATTATTTTCATAAGGGTTTACTCTGAATTTATTAGTCTTCTATTAAAGCACAGTAAATCAGTGACTTTAGTGGCTAATCTGTCAATGGCATCTATTTTTCTGTTAATGGTATTGGATAATTCAAGTGAAGTCATTATGATAGACCTGTCTCTTATACACATCTCCGAGCCCACGAGACAGGCAGAAATCTCG
>CAJXVJ010000065.1 GCA_913061105.1 uncultured Alcanivoracaceae bacterium
GATTTCTGCCTGTCTCGTGGGCTCGGAGATGTGTATAAGAGACAGTATCAATACCCATTGACACTGTTGATTTTTTCCCACCAAATGATACACCTTTAAAGCTTAATCCACCGCCTTTGCTTCCTGATGATTCAAAATTCGATACCGACCCAGTAATCAAATACTGAGCACCAGTAACTTTGCCCATTTTTGCTGCTGAACTTTTAGCAACTCTTCCAGAAGCTCCTAAATCTTGTTCCGTTAAAACAGCATCTAATTTTTTTCTTTCAACTACTTTAAATGCGCCTGTTCCAAGCAATTCATTTGAAAGCATGTCACTGAGTTCTCTTCCAACTCCATGTTGCCACCAAGGTGCTGATGTTTCATTTTTAAACTCTAATACTGCTACAACTGGTCTTCCATTCGCCATGGCCATTGATGATATCAATGAAAGTATGACAGTTAATAATATTTTTTTCATAATTCTTCCCCAAAATAATAATTAATTTGTTAATAATTGTTACAATCTTACCTCATTTATATACGAAGTTAAACCCTAAATAATGATAGATAACTCAAAACTTGATACACTTCGCAAAAATCTAGATCAAATCGATGAACAAATTATAGGATTATTGGCTGAACGTCAAATGAATGTTGATGCAATTGGTTCTGTGAAGCTCAGCACAAAATCACCCACTAGGGATTATCAAAGAGAAAAGCAAGTCATTGATAATATTATGAATTGTGCAATTTCAAAGAATGTAGATCCTGATATTGCCAAACAAATATTTTCATTAATTATTCGCACTTCTTTAGAAAAACAAGAGAACCAAAAGATAAATACATCGGGTTATGGATCGAAAAAATCTGCATTGGTTATAGGCGGCAATGGAAAAATGGGGCAATGGTTTGTGAGATTTTTAAGCAACCAAGATTTTAATGTCGACATCTCTGACATTAATATTGACGCAGATAATTCAGTCGATTACATGACATGTGAATTGGATTACGACTATATCATAGTGGCAGCCCCCATAGCTGCAAGTGCAAAAATCATTCAAAACTTATCAACATTAAAACCACAAGGCATAGTGTTAGATGTAGGCTCAATCAAAAGCCCATTAAAATTACCTTTAATGCAGTTAGTAGATGCTGGTTGTAAAGTTGTTTCAATTCATCCCATGTTTGGTCCGGATATCAAACTCCTCTCAAATAAGCATGTGATTTTTATTAATTTAGGAGATCTTGATTCAGTAAATAAGGTTAAAGCACTTTTCAAACCAACCATGGTTGAACAAATTGATATGCAATTAGAGGATCATGACAGATTGGTTGCCTATATATTAGGTCTGTCACATGTTATTAATATAGCATTTATGTCAGTATTGTCCGAATCGGGTGAAGCCGCAGATACACTGGCACAACTTTCCAGTACAACTTTTGATGCACAATTATCTATTGGTGAGAATGTGGTATCAGAAAACCCCCATCTTTATTTTGAAATTCAAAAACTCAATAATTATTCTAAGTCTACTTTAAATGCATTGGGCGATGCGGTACAAAGAATTATTACAGTGGTTAATAACGATCAAGAACAAGCCTTTGTCAACATCATGGAGAAAGCACAAAACTATGTACTTTCAAAAAATTAATAATCATTTACCTAAGGTTGAAACTTTGATTTCCACCATCTAATAGTTAGTGGTACCGAAACATTTAGCAAAAAAGCTGTTAACATTAATGTATAAAAGGCTTCAACAGACATGATTTTGTATTGAACAAAAGCGATGTTCATGACAACAAAGGCCAGTTCTGCTCTGCCCAACATACCAAACCCAATCATTAAACTGTCTGGCCAATTAAATTTACCTGTGTAATGGGCTGCTGTTGATGCCGATACAATCTGTCCTACAAAAATTCCAACAAATAAAATTAATGCCTCGGGTAAAACTGAAGTAAATATATCCATATCAAAAATCAGATTGGTTCCTAATGTCACAAAAAAGACTGGCCCAATCCATGTAAAGGCCACGTTGTCTATTATTCTTCTAGAGTTTTTAAAATAGTCAACTTTCTTTTCTTTGTGGAAATCGAAATAATCTCTATGAATCACCAAGCCAGCCATATATGCCCCAATCGCGGGATGAAATCCAAAAGCATGGGCCAATAAGCCAACGCTAACAGCAATTAGCAATAATGCCAAAACAGTATATTCCCCATGGCCCATGGATAAGATTTTGCGTAAATTAAACCATCCTAAAACTGGAATAAAACGAAGCAACCCTAGTGATGAAGGAAATACCCATTTCCCAATTATTGCCACAAGCAAAAAGAAACCAATGGCTTTGCCCAATATAAACAAGATACCAGGAACACTAACGGTGGCTTCTCCAGCGGCTAATGGAACCAGTATGGCCACTGCGGCCAATGAAGCAATATCATCAAGTATGGCTGATGTCATGATTCCGGTCGCAGCAGGTGATTTACTTAACCCTTCACTCTTTAATGAAACCATAGTCAAAGATACTGCCGTAGCTGTCATGGCCAAACCACACAACAATGCCATATTGGCATCACCCCAGAAATAGTAAGTTGCCGAATATGCCACCGCAAATGGAACCAATGCACCAAATAAAGCTATGCCCCAACTGCGTTTAATTCCTTGTATAAAATTATCAGTTTCTTCCTCAAATCCCAAAGCGAACATAATAACAATAATGCCTAACTCAGAGAAATTGTGAATAAACTCAGGCATGTGTTCAGGCACTGCACCAACATTGACCAGTAAAGCCCCGCAAAACAAGTACCACAAAACTGGCGTTAAACGGGTTAAATGGGCCAAATAAGATGCCACAAAAACACTGAACCAAATAATTGCCAATATGGTTATATCATGCATATTCTTACTCCAATTAAGTCTATTAATTCGATCTTATCTATCCTTATATTATACCAATTTTCAGGCCATAAGTAGTCATTTTTATACCGACTTGTAGATTATTTCCTACAAATTTAAATACTTTTGCTGATATTAAAATCTATTCGTATTTATACAATGGTCACATCTTCAATAAAAAGGAATTAAGATGAAATTATTACAAGGATTTTCACTTATCGAACTGTTGGTGACATTATCAATTGCCAGCGTTTTAATCAGTTATGCATTGCCCAGTATTTCAAATTTAAAATCAAATAAGATTTTGCACAACGAACGTGATCGATTGACTGTCTCATTTGCTTTTGCACGTAATTTTGCCATAACACAACAAAAAAATGTGGTTGTATGCCCTAGTCTATCTAGAATTCAGTGCGACAATCAATCGAATTGGTACCAAGGCTGGATTGTATTTGAAGACACCAACAGGAACAGAGTCAAGGATGAAAATGAACAGTTACTTCAATATGAAAATCCAATGAACAATATTGTCAAAGCCACTTCATCGGTGTTTCGTTCTAAAATCAGGTTTAATTCTGTTGGATTTGCTCCTGGAACTAATGTTTCAATTAACTTTTGTGATATGCGTGGCGCTGAATACGCATTGGCCATAATCATCAACAACGCTGGAAGAATTAAACAATCCAAACCAATTTCTGACAATGTTTGTAACTGAACCTTAATATTGCATATCAATCGTTAATATTTGTATTTTTACTGACTGATAGTTATATTCAGGTTAAAATAAAACATTATCAATTTATCTACAAAATATGCATTATATTGTTAATTTTGACCCTGTTTTTCTGGATTTGGGTCCAGTCAAAATACATTGGTACGCCATCACATATTTAATAGGTTTTGCCTTTTTTATCTTGTTGGGAAATTATCAAGTTAAAAAATACCAAACTTCATGGACCAAAGATCAGGTGTCAGATTTCTTATTCTACGGTGCATTGGGAGTAATCTTAGGTGGCAGAATTGGTTGGGTCTTATTTTACAGTGATACATCATTATTAGAAGATCCCTTGTTACCATTTAAAGTTCAAGGAGGAGGCATGTCGTTCCATGGTGGACTTGCTGGTGTCTTTATTGCGATGTTTTATTTTAAACGCAAAACCAAAAAAGGTTTTTTTGAAATTGCAGATTTTGTTGCACCCTTATGCGCATTTGGTATTGGTTCTGTTCGAATTGGTAATTTTGTCAATGGCGAGCTATGGGGTCGGCTGACAGATAAGCCTTGGGGCATGATATTTCCCGATTCACTGCCTTCAAACTTGTGGAATCAACCGATTGAAAAACTACAAGAACTCAATCAACAAGGAGCACTTGATTCTTTTGCAAGACACCCATCAACATTATATGAAGCCTTTTTAGAAGGTTTTGCGACCTTTATTATTGTCTGGGTAGTTGCCAGAAAATTCACCAGAAAAGGCATAGCAGCTGGTACATTTTTATTGTGTTATGGCGTATCAAGATTTGTTGTTGAATTTTTCAGAGAACCCGATGAAAACAGGGGATTTATCGCCTTTGAATGGATGACAATGGGGCAAATTTTAACCATTCCAATCATACTTTTTGGGTTACTTTTTATCAGTGGAGTATTTACTAAAAAATCAAAATAACCATGCCAAAAATAAGAATAAGAAAATCGGTGTACAATATCTTAGAGAGAGAAAGTCACTCTCTGGCTGATAAGCTGGTTCATTATTCTTTAATGCTGTTGATATTAATAACAGTTATTGCTGTTGTTTTAGAAAGTGATGAAGAAATTTACCAGAGACACAAAAATTTATTTTTAACTCTAGAATATATTGCAATCGCAGTTTTTAGCGTTGAGTACATAATGCGTGTCTGGTCTAGTGGAGAAAACAGAAAGTACAAATACTTTAAAGGCCGAATAAAATACATGCTAACACCCATGGCTATTATTGATTTATTGGCAGTATTACCAGCATGGCTTGGGATAATTGTTTCTAGAGATTTTATGATTCTCAGGGGCTTAAGACTGATAAGGGTTTTTAAACTTACCCGATATTCTCGTTCGATGAACTTATTAACTTCCGTAATGAAACAAGAAAGTGCTAATATCTTTTCAGCATTTTTTTTATTAACAATCCTTATCTTAATTGCGGCAACAGGCATGCATCTAGTTGAACGTTATCATCAACCACAACATTTTGGATCCATTCCCGAAGCAGTTTGGTGGGCAACTGTGACTTTGACCACAGTGGGGTATGGGGATGTAGTGCCGATTACAGGTGCAGGAAAAATATTTGGTATAATCATACTTATGTCTGGCATTGGTATGGCTGCACTTCCTGCTGGTATTTTAGCATCAGGGTTTACAAAAGAAATTAATAGAAGAAAAGACCGGTTTAGAAATAAAGTAATCCAATTTTTATCTGATGGTATGATTGAATCAAATGAACGCAAAAAACTCAAAAAAATGGCACAGGATTTGGCAATTCCATCACAAGACATTAATGCGGTAATCTATGAAGTAAAGAAAATGCAGTTAAAAGTCTCAGAGTTAATATGCCCCCACTGTAACGAGCCGATAGAAGTGGAGCATTATTCAGATCACATTAAGATAAAGGAGCCTAGAAAGAAAGAGTGAATAATGTTACTCAGCTTCATAAAAAGTCTATTAAAAATCATTAAATTCCCAACACCAATAAACATATAAATCTTGACTTTATTGGGTATCTTTAATATTGTTACTAGTCGAATAACAAAAATAATAAGACAAGAGGTGAAAACATGGCACAAGATTCGTGCAATAACACCATCAACAACAATTTTGATGACCTACATAAACCGCTTAATTTGCAACAAGCCATAGCAGAATCAGGTCGGTGCTTGTATTGTTATGATGCGCCGTGCATACAAGCTTGCCCAACATCAATTGACATCCCTACTTTCATACACCAAATTCGTTCAGAAAATACCATCGGGGCTGCCAATACAATTTTAACTCAAAACATTATGGGTGGAACGTGTGCGAGAGTTTGCCCCACAGAAGTATTGTGCGAAGAAGCATGCGTGCTCAATACTTCCATCGATCAACCCATAGAAATTGGATTATTACAACGCCACGCCGTTGATCATTTAATGAAAAACTCAAAACAACATCCCTTTGAAAGAGCAAAAAACACTGGTAAATCAGTCGCTGTTGTTGGCGCTGGGCCAGCTGGATTGGCTTGTGCTCATCGGGCATCAATGCTCGGACACGATGTCACGGTTTATGAAGCCAAAGAAAAATCAGGTGGCTTAAATGAATATGGATTAGCGGCTTATAAGATGGTGGATGATTTTGCACAAAATGAGACCGATTTCATCATGGATCTTGGCGGCATTAAAGTCATCCATAATCAAAGATTAGGAGACAACTTAAATTTGGAAAATTTACAAAACAATTACGATGCGATATTTATTGGGGTTGGCTTAAGTTCAACTTGGTCTTTGGATTTAGACAATGAAGATACTGAAGGTGTATTGGATGCAGTAGATTTTATTGAATCTATCAGGCAAACAAAAGATAAATCTCAAGTTGAAGTAGGCAATGATGTCATTGTTATTGGTGCTGGTAACACAGCCATTGATGCCGCTGTTCAGGCAAAACGATTGGGCGCTGAAAATGTAACCCTTGTTTATAGACGTGGCGAAGAACAAATGAGTGCTACCAGCTGGGAAGTTAATTTGGCCCGTACCAATGGGGTCAGTATAAAACTCTGGTCAGCTCCAAAATGCATTATTGCTGATGAACATGTCGCACAAATGGAATTTGTCAAAACCAAAACAAAAGAAGGTAAATTGGTTGAAACTAATTTTACATACACCCTTGAAGCAGACATGGTACTCAAAGCCATTGGTCAAAAACTAGAGTTAGACGACTTAAATGGGATTGACGTGGAACGCGGTAAAATAGTAGTTGATGAGAATTACCAAAGTTCTATTGAAGGCGTTTTTGCTGGTGGTGATGCCATTGATTGTGGTGAAGACCTTACCGTTCAAGCCGTAGAAGATGGCAAACAAGCTGCCCATGCTATCAATTCGTTTTTAGGAGGAGATTCATAATGGATATTAGAAGTAAACCAAGCCTAAAATGTAATGTCGCAGGCATAGAAAGTATCAATCCATTTTGGTTAGCATCAGCGCCTCCAACAGACAAATATATTAATGTTGTGAGGGCTTTTGAAGCCGGCTGGGGTGGTGTTGTATGGAAAACATTGGGCGAAGATCCAGCTGTTGTGAATGTATCTAGCCGATATGGAGTACACAAGAACCGTGGCAACATAGTTGGAATTAACAACATCGAATTGATTAGTGATCGTCCTTTGCAAACTAATTTAGATGAAATCATTCGGGTGCGAAAAGAATGGCCGGATCGGGTTATTATCGGATCCATGATGGCTGTTATTGAAGAACGTGCTTGGAAAGAATTGGCCGTAAAGATTGCAGAAACTGGTGTTCAAGGCATCGAGCTTAATCTCGGTTGCCCGCATGGCATGTGCGAACGTGGCATGGGTTCAGCCATAGGCCAAGTGCCAGAAATGGTAGAAAAAGTCACCCGTTGGGTTAAAGAAGTGGTTGATATCCCTGTTTTCACAAAACTCACACCCAATATCACCAATATATTATGGTCAGCTGAAGCCGCACAAAAAGGCGGATGCGATGCTGTGGCCTTAATTAACACAGTCAATTCAATCACCTCAGTTGATTTAGATTTGATGGCACCAACACCAACAGTAGGTGACCAAGGCACACATGGAGGCTATTGCGGAGCAGCTGTCAAACCCATCGCTTTAAACATGGTGGCAGAAATCACCCGTAATCACGATACCAAAGATTTAAATATATCAGCCATCGGAGGCATAGAAACTTGGAAAGATGCCGCAGAATTTATCGCATTGGGCGCAGTTGGACTACAAGTCTGTACTGCAGCCATGCTATACGGCTTTCGAATAGTCGATGACATGATTGCTGGATTAACTGGATGGATGGAAGAAAAAGGTTACCAAACCATAGAAGATTTCCGTGGTAAAGCTGTCGGTAATACTGTTGATTGGAACAATCTCGATATGAACTTCGATACCAAAGCCTTGATTGATCAAGATTCCTGTATCGAATGTGGACGTTGTCACATCGCCTGTGAAGACACCAGTCACCAAGCCATTACATTTGATGTCGCCGATAATGGCAAGCGCATCTTTACAGTCATTGATGACGAATGTGTCGGCTGTAATCTCTGCCAAATCGTCTGCCCTGTGCCAGAATGTATCGATATGGTGCCGGTGGATAATGGTTTAGAATATATGAATTGGACCAATAATCCTTTGAATCCGATGAATAATTAACAATTAGTAATTAAAGATCAAGAACAAGTTAACCATGAAGGGTACTTAGAAAATGAAGAAGTCGTAGGGTGGGCTTGCCCATCAATTTGATACTGAATAATTATAGAGGCGACTGAACACTGCTGGTGGGTAAGCCCACCTTATGACTATGAGTAATAATAAAACAATGATTTTTATTGAGAAAACCTCAGTGAAGCTCCGTGTCTTCTCTGCGAAACCCTGTGATACTTGCGAACTTTCAGCAATCACAGACCCAACTGGAAACATGATTAAACAACACATGCATTACCACGCAGAGCGTGGGAACGAGAGAAAAAATAAATGAAATGGTTCAAAGTCCTTTATCAAAATAGAAACATATACCTAATCATCATGTTGATTTTATTAGCTGTGATTGCATTTTTGGATTCGTACGAACTGAGTGCGCTTTTGATAAGAATACTATTAATAACTTTTTATATCTTATTGTTATTGAGGTATCAATTTTTAAGATACCCATTTGTATTCTTAGTAATTATTGCAGGACTATTTTTAACCAGCGTCTTTCAACAAGAGTTTATTGTCTTGTTGGACCAATACAGTGGAAACTATCTAGTGGAGCTTTATTTGCTAAATGGTGGAGCCAATATTTCCATGATATTAATACTGGCCTTATTCATTTTTAGTTTCATTGCACAACAGAGGCCTAAAAAGAAAAAACCAGAGGTGGGTTTGAACACAATAAGTAATGATGAGTAAGTAACAAGACTATTTAATACAACAAAAACACGATTAATCAACATATGCATTACCACGCAGAGCGTGGGAATGAGGACATTAAAAAGAAAAAATTTATGACAACACAAAACTTAGAAAACTACTGGATGCCGTTTACGGCGAATAGACAATTTAAATCCAAGCCACGCATACTAGAAAGTGCAAATGGCATGTATTATACCGAAAAAGGCGGGCGTAAAATCCTTGATGGCGTTGCTGGACTGTGGTGCTGTAATGCTGGTCACAATAGACCTCGCATAGTTGAAGCAGTTAGAGAACAAGTAGGAAAATTAGATTATGCACCGGCCTTTCAAATGGGTCATCAAAAACAATTTGAATTGGCCGAACGGTTAGCTGGTCATATGCCTGGTGATTTGAACAAGGTGTTTTTTACCAACTCAGGATCTGAGTCAGTCGAAACTGCCCTAAAAATGGCGATTGCTTATCACCGAGTTAGAGGTGAAGGTCATCGTACACGTTTAATTGGACGGGAAAAAGGCTATCATGGTGTGAATTTTGGCGGTATGTCGGTGGGTGGAATGCCAGCCAATCGTAAAATGTTTGGATCTTTGGTCGCAGGTGTAGATCATCTCAGGCACACGCACGGTGTTGAAGGCAATGCCTATTCAAAAGGTCAACCTCAATATGGTGAAGAATTGGCTGATGATTTGATTCGCATGGTGGAGTTGCACGATGCTTCAACCATCGCTGCTGTTATTGTAGAACCTTTAGCAGGTTCAGCAGGAGTCATATTACCGCCGCAAGGCTACCTACAACGCTTGCGTAAGATCTGTGATGAACACGGAATTTTGCTCATCTTTGATGAAGTAATCACGGGATTTGGTCGTTTAGGTACTCCATTCGCTGTGGATTATTTTGATGTAGAACCCGATCTAGTCACCACTGCCAAAGGTTTAACCAATGGCGTTGTGCCAATGGGCGCAGTATTTGCACAAGATTTTATCTATGATGCTTTTATGGATGGACCGCCTAATGCTGTCGAATTCTTCCATGGCTATACTTATTCAGGTAACCCAATGGCTTGTGCCACCGCATTAGGTGTATTGGATACCTATGAAGAAGAGGGATTATTAACAAGAGCAAGTTCGCTGGCCGACTATTGGCAAGAAAAAGTCCACTCATTGCGTGATTTAGAGCATGTGATTGATCTTAGAAATTTAGGACTCATTGCTGGAATAGAATTACGCCCACGAGAAGGTGCTCCAACAGCCAGAGCATTCGATGCCTTTTTACAGGCCTATGATGCTGGATTGTTGATTCGTACAACAGGCGATATCATCGCTTTATCACCACCCTTGATTATAGAAAAAGAACACATTGATTTTGCCTTTGGTACATTACGTGAAATTATTACTAACTTAGAATGAAAACAATACAACGTCATTCCCGCGAAGGCGGGAATCTCACCAAGAATAACGTGATCTAAATCAAATCATGGAATATTCAGGAGATTCCCGCCTTCGCGGGAATGACGGTTTTTCCTTCCTGAATAAAGTAATACAGAAAAATATATAATAGAGATACTATGAAAAAAATACAACACATAATAAACGGACAAGCCACATCGGGTATTTCGACACAAACACAATCGGTTTACAACCCAGCCACTGGCGAACAAACTGCTGACCTGGTTTTAGGTGGCTTAGATGAAGTCAGTCTAGCGGTTGAAAATTCAAAACAAGCTTTTCAATCTTGGTCAACCACAGCTCCTGCTAAACGCGCAAAAGTCATGTTCAATATGCGCCAATTGTTGATTGATAATGCTGACTTAGTAGCTGAGACGATCAGTAAAGAACATGGCAAAACCCATGATGATGCTTTGGGTGAAGTCACCCGTGCTTTGGAAGTCGTTGAATATGCCTGTAATATCACTGAAAACCTCAAAGGTGATTTCAATAGCGATGTCGGACCAGGAATTGATACCCATTCTAACCGCCAAGCTTTAGGTGTTGTCGCAGGTATCACTCCTTTTAACTTTCCATCGATGGTTCCCTTATGGATGATTCCCATGGCATTGGCTTGTGGCAATACATTTATATTAAAACCATCAGAACGTGATCCCAGTTCTGCTAATCTTATTCATGATTTGTTTGCCAAGGCAGGCTTACCTGCAGGCGTACTGAATGTGGTGCATGGTGGCAAAGATGCCGTGGATGCGATACTCGATCACAAAGACATACAAGCCGTAAGTTTTGTTGGCTCAACCCCGATTGCAGAATACGTATATACCAGAGGTTGTGCTTCTGGCAAACGTGTTCAGGCTTTGGGTGGTGCTAAAAATCACATGATTATCATGCCAGATGCCGATATAGATCAAGCCGCTGATGCGCTAATGGGTGCTGGATTTGGTTCTGCTGGAGAACGGTGTATGGCCATCAGCATGGCAGTTCCTGTCGGACAAGAAACAGCCGATAAGTTAATTGAGAAACTCGTTCCAATGATTAACAACATGAAAGTAGGTCCTTATACACAAAAAGGCATGGAAATGGGACCTGTTATTACCAAAGATGCCCAAACCCGTATCGAAGGTTTAATCACACAAGGCGAAACTGAAGGCGCAAAAGTAGTGGTTGATGGTCGTAATTTTAAAATTGATGGCCACGAAGAAGGCTATTGGGTTGGAGCGACCCTTTTGGACCACGTAAAACCAGATATGTCAGTATATAAACAAGAAATTTTCGGTCCTGTATTGTCTGTGCTTAGGGCCGATAATTATCAACAAGCCGTAGATTTAATCAATGCCCATGAATATGGCAATGGCACAGCGATATTTACTAGAGATGGTGATGCAGCCCGAGATTTTGCCACAAAGATACAAGTCGGTATGGTGGGTATTAACGTCCCTATTCCCGTACCCGTGGCATACCACAGTTTTGGTGGTTGGAAACGCTCAATATTTGGCGCCCATGGAATTTATGGACCTGAAGCCGTACACTTTTATACTAAATTGAAAACTATAACGACCAGGTGGCCAACTGGAATTAGAAAAGGTGCACAGTTTAATTTTCCTACATTAGATTGAGGATTTAATATATCTTGAAGAATTTAAATGATAGGCGTTAGAAAAATATAAAATATAAATTCTGCTTATAATAATGAATCCAAGCTTCAACTCAATATCCTGCGTTTTCTAATACAGGAACAAATATGGTAAAATGTTTTTAGAAAACTTAACAAATACTTATCACTATCAAAAAAAACAAGAATAATAAAAGAGGAAAAATATGAAATCAAATTTAAAAGCAGCCGTTATCCAAATGGGGTTAAAGTCATCCACTGATAACGATCCAGAAACGATTCGTCAAGCCATGATTGAGGCACATATGCCGATGATTGATGAAGCCGGTGAAAAAGGTGTTCAGGTATTGAGTTTTCAAGAAGTCTTTACCCAACCGTATTTTTGTCCTTCACAAGATACCAAATGGTATGCCAGTGCAGAATCCATTCCTAATGGGCCTACCACTCAATTAATGATGGAAAAAGCGGCTCAATACAATATGGTTATTGTCGTACCGATTTATGAAAAAGATGACGTGACAGGAGTTTATTACAACACAGCCGCTGTTATTGATGCCGATGGCAGTTATCTTGGCAAGTACAGAAAAACACATATTCCACAAGTCTCTGGATTTTGGGAAAAATTCTTCTTTAAGCCGGGTGCTTCAAACTGGCCTGTTTTCCAAACACAATACTGTAAATTGGGTGTGTATATTTGTTATGACCGCCATTTTCCTGAAGGATGGCGCGCACTGGCACTAAATGGTGCTGAATACATCATCAATCCATCAGCTACAGTTGCTGGTCTATCTGAATATCTATGGAAATTAGAACAGCCTGCTTCGGCTGCTGCCAATGGTTGTTGGATTGCTGCGATTAACCGTGTGGGTATTGAAGAGCCGTGGAATATCGGTGAATTTTATGGCCAAAGCTATTTCGTAAATCCACGTGGTCAAATAGAAAAAGAAGCCAGCCGTGATCAAGACGAATTACTGATACATGATCTAGATATGAGCATGGTACAAGAAGTCCGCAATACCTGGCAATTTTTCCGTGACCGCAGACCGAGTACTTATACAAAATTAACCGATGGTGAGTAGAACCCATCCCGTCATTCCCGCGAAGGCGGGAATCTAAAAATGAAAGAACCCTGTGTTTACATTCTAGCAAGTAAAAAAGATGGAGCACTTTATATTGGAGTAACTAGTAATTTAATCCAAAGAATATGGCAACATAAAAATCATGTTGTTTCGGGACATACTGAAAAATATAAAACATATAAATTGGTATATTTTGAACAATTTCAAAGCATGGAAGATGCCATATTGAGAGAAAAACGAATGAAGAAATGGAATCGACAATGGAAAATCAATTTGATTGAAAAGAAAAACATTAATTGGTTTGATTTATGGGATGAAATTAATAGTTAGATAAAACTTAGATTCCCGCCTTCGCGGGAATGACGACTTTATTTAATTGCTTTAATTAACAAAAGAGAATAACAATGAACAGACAAGCCGATGATTTATACAACAAAGACTTAGCACCTACAACACCAGAACAAAGAACCTGGGATTGGAAAGCTTATGGCGCGCTCTGGGTAGCGATGGTGGTTTGTGTGCCAACATATATGCTGGCTGGTGGTTTAATTGCTGAAGGCATGAGTTGGTGGCAGGCAGTTGTAACAGTTTTGCTTGGTAATGTTATTGTTCTTGTACCGATGATGTTAATTGGCCATGCTGGTGCCAAACATGGCATTCCCTTTCCAGTTTTATTGCGTTCCTCCTTTGGGACCAAAGGTGCGCGTATTCCTGCATTGGCCAGAGGACTTGTTGCCTGTGGTTGGTTCGGGATTAACACATGGGTCGGTGGATCAGCCATCTATGTGATTGTTAATGCGCTAACCAGTGGAGCAATAACAGGTTCTGCTTTGCCCTTTCTAGGCATTGATGCTGGACAGTTTGCTTGTTTTATTGGTTTTTGGGCCATGCATTTGTATTTTATAAAACATGGAACCGAGTCAATCAGATGGCTTGAAACTTACGCTGCTCCATTCCTAATTGGTATGGGCTTGGTCTTATTGGGTTGGGCGTATTATACCGCTGGTGGATTTGGTGAAATGCTATCTGCTCCTTCTAAGTTTGCAGCAGGTGGTGAAAGAGAAGGTGAATTCACGGGCGTATTTGTGGCCAGTTTAACTGCAATGGTGGGCTTTTGGGCAACCATGGCATTAAACATTCCTGATTTTACCCGATTTGCTAAATCACAAAAAGACCAAATCATTGGACAAGCCATCGGATTACCATTGCCCATGGCTTTATTTGCCTTTATCAGTGTCGCAGTAACATCTGCTACAGTGACAATCTTTGGTGAAGCCATTTGGGATCCCGTTGCCTTAGCAGGCAAGATGGGTGGCATTGGTGTAGTCGTTGCTCTTATGGCTTTGGTAGTTGCAACATTAACCACTAACTTAGCGGCCAATGTTGTCGCTCCAGCTTATGGGTTTTCAAACCTCAATCCCAAGAAAATCAGTTTCAAAATGGGTGGTTACATCACAGCAGGTATCGGCATAGCCATCTTCCCTTGGAAATTATTAGAAACAGCTGGTGGATATTTGTTTGTTTGGTTAATAGGCTATTCTGCCCTACTTGGCCCGATTGCGGGCATTTTAATTGCTGATTACTTCTTCGTTCGAAAAAGTGAATTGGATGCTGAATCATTATTCCTGTCTCTTATACACATCTCCGAGCCCACGAGACAGGCAGAAATCTC